>NZ_CAXSVO010000045.1:0-20020 GCF_964240875.1 Ruminococcus sp. 5_1_39BFAA
CCAGACTGCGCGGTCGATTATTTGAAAAGCGGAAAAATAATTTGCCGTTTGCGTCTCTCTCAATTCGCTGTCCAACACTCGGTTGTCTTGTAGCGATACTGTGCGCGACGCTTCGACCGCTCACGGTCTGCTGCGCGCAGGAATAATGGTTTATTCATATTGATTTCCTGTCCCATAGGCTTTCTCCTCATTCTTCGAGCCGTGCTCTGACGGCCGATATCAACTTTTCCTGTGTCATGTCCTTCTGCTCCAAAGCTGCCATGACGTCTTCATCCACGGTGCCTTTGGTGATGATGTGGTGAATGGTCACCACGTTGGTCTGCCCCTGCCTCCAGAGGCGCGCGTTGGTCTGCTGATACAGCTCCAAAGACCAGGTCAGGCCAAACCAGATCAGGATATGTCCACCCTGCTGGATGTTCAGACCGTGACCCGCCGATGCCGGGTGGATCAGCGCCACCGGAATGCGGCCGGCGTTCCAGTCCTTGATGTCTGCGCTGGTCTTGATGTCCCGGACGGGAATCTTCAGGCTTTCCAGATGGTCGATGATGCGCTGCCGGTCATGCTTAAACCAGTACGCCACCAGCACCGATTGTCCATTGGCGGCTTCAATGAGGTCCTCCAATGCCTCCAGCTTGTGGTCATGGATACGCCGGGCGTGACCGTTCTCATCGTAGACAGCACCATTGCTCATCTGCAACAGTTTCCCTGTCAGCGATGCGGCATTGGCGGCGTCTATGTCCCCATCCTTTAGCGGGATGAGAAGGTCCTGCTTGAGCATATCGTACAGCTCACGTTCGGCGGTGTTCATCTCCACCTCGTACCGGGTCGGGATACAGTCCGGCATGTTGAGATAGTCCAGCGCCTTCATGGAAATAGTGATATCCGAGATGCGCTGGTAGATCATCTCCTCCGCACCGGGTCTGGGGACGTACTGGAACACAATGCCCGTGGAAGGATTCATGGAGCCGGCCTTGAAGTAGGCCTCACGATAGCGCCCGATGAATTTGCCGAGGCGTTCACCGCCGTCAAGAATGCCTATCTCTGCCCAAAGATCCATGAGACCATTGGAGGACGGCGTGCCGGTCAGTCCGACCCATCGCCTCACATAAGGGCGCACCTTGCGCAGATACTTGAACCGCTGGGACTGGTAGTTCTTGAACGAGGACAACTCGTCGATGACAACCATAGAGAAGTCCCAGCGCATCCCGTTCTTCTCGTAATACTCCACCAGCCACTTGATGTTTTCCCGGTTCACGACATAGATCATAGCCGGGTGATGCACCGCAGCGATGCGGGTCTTGACATCACCGACAATCACTGAAATGTCCAGTCCCTTCAGATGGTCCCACTTCTCGATCTCTGTCGGCCATGTGTCACGAGCTACTCGCAATGGTGCGATGATGAGGACCTTGTTGACCTCAAATGTGTCCAGCATAAGGTCTTTGATAGCGGACAGGGTGATGACAGTCTTTCCTCAGCCCAAGCCCATATCCAGGAAAAGAGCCGCAATTGGGTGTGTCTTGATATACTCCGTGCAGTAGCTCTGGTAATCGTGCGGAATGAACTTCATTTGGGCATCACCTCCTCTGCTGTGGTCGTCTCCGTATTTGTCTCCGTATTGGCTCCCGGCAACTCGTCTCCCTCTGGTAATGACACTACCGGCATTTCAGGAATCCTCGCTCCGATGCCCTGTGGAATCGGGTCGCCCGGATTCCATCTGAGCAGCGCATCGATGGCGGGCCGGATCTGCTCCGGCCTGTCCACACAGAACACAGGAAAGCCCAATGCCTCCAACTGCTGCCGGCGCTTCCTCTGGAGGAGCCGCATCTGCTTGCCGGGAGCTTTCAGTTCCACAAAGGCACACTTGCCGCCCAAAAGAAGAACCAGACGATCCGGCACTCCGTTCATCGTCTGGCTCGTGAACTTTAGGGCTTGTCCGCCTGCGGCTCTGACCGCATCGACGAACTGTTTTTCTATAACGGATTCACGCATCGCCGTGTTCCTCCTCCGCTCTCCAGACCCCGACACGCGGATGTTTTTTCTTCGGTCGATTCTTCCTGCGCTGCTCCGCCATGATATGACCGATGGCGGCATCTGCTGTGGGGTCGGCATGATCCCGTCTGCCCCGCACAGGAGGGCCTTCATCTCTGTGTTCCTTAATCCATTGAACTGCCCGAAGCTCGTTGTTCTTCTCCATACTGTTCACCTCACCGGTTGATCTCTTTCCACTGCGCCGGCCCCATCGTGGCCACCTGCCAGCCGATGCCCTCCAGTGCCGTTGCCCGGTCATAGGAATCGACATCCTGTGACACCCTCGTCACAGCGTTGGACAGGCCATAGAGCGAAAGGTCACCGCCCTCAATGAGATACTTGAGGATGCCCTCCTGCTCATCGCTGTTGATGCCGTAGCTCTGGGCGGTCAGCTGAACAACGTCCTGCACCTTGCCGGTGATGGGAATCTCGGTGGAATCACGGAGGCGGTTCACGATCTGGGCAAAGCGTGTCTCATCGATTGCCGCCATCGTGGTATCCCGGAGCTTAAGCAGAAATGCCTTGTCCTCTGCTTCCATCGTCTCGTCCGAGTACAGTGCAAAGCTGTCCTCCACCGCCTTTGCCTGCCGGCCTACATGGTGGCGGCGCTCGCCCATGTCGTTGACCACAGCACCATTCAAACAGACAAGCCGGTACACCAGAGGCTGAACAGAAACAGCGCCGAGACCAACCTCCGAGTTGGAAATGACAACTCCGGCCTGGACGATATCCCCTTTACGCACCTCCATCTCCAGTCGCTTCGACACCACCTTCAGATACAGCCGATGCTCAGTGACCTCAGAGGAAACCACCTCATACTGGTCGGAACCCGCAAACAGCGGCAGCACCGCAGAAGCCACCTCCAGATTGTCGATGCGGCGGTACCGCTCCGACAGCAGTGCGCGGGCAACCTGCCCTGCGCCATAGTCCATCGACCGGACCATGTACGAATTGGTCTTGTCCCCAAACCAGGCGTTCACGTTTTCCGCCAGCAGCGTGGGCTTCTGCGCCTGCATGAGGTCGTAATACTTGGCGGGAATCCCCAGTGCCGACGCCACCTGGCGGTGGAACAGTGGGGTCGTACCGAACACCTCCTGCTGATTGGAGGTCAGGTGGTTGATCTCGAAGGTGCGGCCATCCTCCCGGAGCCGCATCCCCTGTGCCGGACTGATGAAGTCCTGCTTTGCCTTGTTCTGGCGGTTCAGCTCCACCAGAACTTCCTGCAAATTTCTTCCTGTTTTCATGTTGTTCTTCTCCTTTTTCTTCGGCGCATATTTATACGCCGGTTCAAGCGTCTGTGTCTTTCCGGGAAAGGCACCGTATGGTACTTGTCGGCTCATAACTCCCGGTTGATCATCTGCCGGATGATCTTGACTGCCCCCTGCATCCGTCTGCGGTTCAGCCGGTCATCGTGGAGCAGGATGTCCAGCGCATCGACTTCCTCCATGATGTTGCAGAGGACCTGCCGCTGGTGGTCGCGGGCCATATCCAGCTCCCTGTCCATGCGGTCGTACTCTTTTTCGTAGTCATCAATATCCTCAACATTGAGATTGATATAGCTCTCAATCTCCTGTCGAAGTTCCCCGCCGGCGCATTGCTCCACAGCGTCCAGCAGATCCCCGAGGTCAAATGGCGTGAGGAGCGACCCGTCTTTCAGTTGAATCAAATGCGGCATACGCTCACCTCCTTAGTCCTTGAAATAGTACGAAGGGGCGAGGTACCCAGCGGCTGACAACGGTAAACCCTCACACCAGTCGGGCTTGATTGCCATCAGCTTGCAGACCTCATCCACCTTGTACTTGCCGATCGGAGCTTCGATGATGACCTCGTCATGCACATGGCCGACAATGCTCAGTCCGTAATCCTCCATCCGCGCCATTGCTTCGGCAAGGATGTCTCTTGCAATCGCCTGGGTCGCATTTTCCACGAGCCGCCCGGAATACGTCTCCTGTCTGCTCCACTTGTGGTTTTGCCCCACACCCTCATAGGTGAGGCTCATGCGGCCAAAGCGGTTCGGCTGTGTGCGGGGTTTCAGGTAGACCAGCCTTCGCCCGGAGGGAAGCACCATCCAGAGTGTGCCGGACCAGAACTCAAAGGCGATCTTGCCGATCTCGCTGCGCTCCCCGGTCTTGTAGGCGGTCATGGCGGCTTTTTCCACGTCCCACCAGTACTGGACAATCTTCGGATTGGCCTCCCGCCAGGAGTCGATGATCTCCGGGAGTTCCTCCTCCTTCAGCCCCATCTGCAAAGCGCCCATGCTGATGAGCGCCCCGGAGGAGCCGCCATAGCCACAAGCCAAAGTTGCTATTTTACCCTTCTGTCTCAGCTCGCCGTTCACGCCGTGCTTGACGACAGGGACATGAAACATCTGGGATGCCGTTGCGCAGTACAGGTCCTCCCCGTTTTCAAATGCATCCAGCACCCATTGCTCCTCCGCCTCCCATGCGAGGACGCGGGCTTCGATGGCGCTGAAATCGGCCACAATGAACTCGCAGCCCTCTTTGGGCACGAGCATTGTGCGGATGAGCTGGGAGAGGACGTCCGGGGTGTTGCCGTAGATGCTCTCGACCATATCGAAGCATCCCATCTTCACCAGCTCCCGTGCCTGCTCCAGCGTGGAGATATGGTTCTGGGGAAGATTTTGCAATTGGATGTTGCGGCCACTGTACCGGCCAGTGCGACTTGCGCCGTAGAACTGGAACAGTCCCCGCGCCCTTCCGTCCGGGCAGACACAGCGTTCTGCTGCCTGGTACTTCTTGACGGAGCTTTTGGCCATCTGCAATCTCAGCTTCAGCATGTCCATTGCTTCCTCGTCCACGCCGTTCTTGTCCAGCTCCCCGATCATCTGCGCCACGTCCTTTTTGCCGAGGCTGTCCATCGGGATGCCGCGCTCATCCAACCACGATTTCAGCTGAGATACCGAGTTCGGATTTTCCAGACCGGTCAGCTCGTAGGCTTTCTTCGTCATGGCATCCGACAGCATCAGATCGCAGGCGATAGCTTGCTGGACAAGCTCCGTGTCGATCTTGACGCCCCGGTCGTTCACCCGCTCGTTGACCCGGTAATGATGCCACTCCCGGTCGGGCATCGGAAAACGCTTCAGTCGCTTGTAGATATCGATCTCGGTGTTCACGTCCTGGATGCAATAGCCTTTGAACTTTGCCCAGTCAGCCGGATAATGCTGCGGGAGATTCCTCGTGCGGTATCCGTTGGACTTTGTGGGCTTGCAGGGCATGGAGAACAGCTTGATCAGCCGCTCGCCCTCCTTGTCCTTCTGCTGTGCTGTCTTCAGCACCTCGCCCACGTCCTTCAGCGCCAGCGGCAAGGTCAGCGACCCGGCCATGACCATCGTGCAGAGCCAGTTTTCCGGGGAGAGGAATGCGCCCGGCTGAAGATACTGACCGGGGAAATGCCTCTGCAAATGGACCGAGAAGCACACCCGCTCGAATGAGGCATTGTGCGCGATGAGCCGGACTGTGCCGGACTGGAACGCCTCCAGCAGCTCTGCCGGAAACGGATCGCCAGTTGCGAGGTCACAGCACTGTGTCTCTCCAAAGCCGCTGCCGTCATCCGTTGCCCATGCAATGAGCAGGATCTCGAAGCTGGGGTCTGTGGCGTAGCGGTAAAGGCCACAGCTCTTGATATCGACCTCGGAATACGTCTCGATATCAACTAAGGTTTCTTTCATGGGGTTTTCACCTCCGTCCCATGTGTGTTGATTTTCATGTTGGTGTCGATAGATGTAATGGTTATCGGTTGAACATCTGCCGGGCAGCCATCCTGCCCGTTGCCCGCCGTCCGCCGCGTGGAGGCTGTTCTATGGACGGCTGCGCATGAGCGCCATTGCTGACGCCCACACGCAAAAGGAGAAGATAAGATGATGGTGTTGATAAGGGTTACTTGAGAAGTCTCACTTGAGGTAGTCCGGCAGATCCTCATCCGCGCCGCCGAGGACTTCCTCGTCCTCAAGCGCATCGAAGTCGGATTCCGCAGAGGCGCGGCCGGAGAGACGGTCGCCGTCACGGACAAACTGGATGTTGCACAGGCCAGCCGCCACACCGCGGTTGCCGTTGGCGTTGAAGGGGTAGAAATTCACGCTGACATTGCAGTAGCAGCCTGAGTAGACCATCATGGGGTCGGTGATCGGCTGGACACGGCGGTCCACCACCTGGGGTGCGTCCTTGCTGGTGGCGTTGATGAACATGCACTCCTGGTAGTTCTCATCGTCCGGGCGGTCGATGTCGCCGTCACGCAGGGGCGTCTTCAGATTGGGCGGGATCTTGCCGCCCCACTTGCGGGTCTTGCCGTCCTCCTTGGCGGCTTCCACCGCCTTGTGGATCGCCAGCAGGGTCTTCTTGTCCGTCTTGGGAATCAGACAGGACACGCTGTACTTGGCGTCGCCGCCGTTGATGCTCTTAGCCTCGAAGATGTTGGCAAAGGAAATGCGGCACGGGATGACGACCTTAGTCGCACTGGTGTTGTTCTTGCTCGTAGTAGCCATTGAAAAATCCTCCGTTTTCTGTAGAATAGGTCATTGTGTATTGCTTGCTGCCCTCGGGCTGTGTCGTGTACCAGCTCAGTACTGGCTCAGTCGAGGACGTCAAACTCGTCTGATGCGGTCTGAAGATCGACCGCCTCTCTGGGGTCGGAGTCAGGCACCAGCGACAGCTTGCCGGGCGGCTTGACCACATACTCTCCCAGAACTTCCTGGAACTTTTTCTTCCCCATGAGCTTTTCAAACTCGGTCAGGGAGATGAGCTCCGTCTTGTAGATGTCGGTGTATCCGGCCTTCTGTGCCGCCGCGACCACCGACTTGGTGTCGAGAAACTGCCGCTTGCTCCTGCCCTCCACCACCTTGTAGCCCGCCCATGTCACGCCGTGGTTGATTGCCTCGGAACTGACATAGGCAAAGATGGCTTCGATCCAGGATTCGATGCGGTTCAGCGTCGGGAGCATCTGCTGGATGTCCGTCTTGGTCAGCAGCGCCGGGGACTTGAAGGTGGGTGCCGATGTGTCCGGGTCGAAGGAGGATGTGGCGTCCGTTTCCTCCAGACAATCACACCGTTGTTCATCCTCCAGCACTCCGGCATCCAGATCGAGGAACTCCTCTTTGACCAATGCCAGGGCTTCCTGCGCACAGGCTTTGCAGGCACACCGGGCGCGGCAGAACCGGCACCAGTCGCCGGGGACTTGCTCACCCTTTCCCTCAAATGCCAGCTTCGCTCTGGGCCGAACGTAGCTCTCGCCCCAGTCCAGCAGCTCGTCCACCGTGCATTCAAAGGTCGAGATGTTCTCAAGCCTCGGCTGGATGATGGTCATGGAGACCTTCTGGATATCGTACAGATACCCGTAGGCGTGGTAGGCACCCAGCGCGTACAGCATCATCTGGGGATTATGGTCGCAGTTGACGAACACACCCTTGCCGTTCTTGTAATCGTTTACATAGAGCGTTCCGTCTGCAATGATCACACAGTCGCCGGTACCGAAGCCGTCCGGTACGAGGTAGCTGTAATCCAGCCGTTCCTCCACCATGACCAGCGGGTGTGGGCAGGTCTCCTTGATGCGCTCAATCTGGTTGATGATGAACTCTGCGTAGATGTCGGTGTTGCCCTCCATCTCCTCGCTGTCGAACTCCGATGTCGGACGCTGCACCCGCTCATGCAGGTACTTGCGGAGCTTGTACTCGCCCAGCGCATGGGCGGCGGTACCCTCCTCGGCATACACCGAGGATTCATTGGGGAAGTTCTGCTCCAGCCGGGCGGATGGTGTACAGTTCAGCCACCGCTTCGAGCTGGAAGCGGACAATATCGCATGGACTTCCGGCATAGGGCACCTCCCATCACAGCTGGGAGATGTCGGTCAGGAAAGCCTCATACTTCTCCGCCGGGAGGTCGGACAGTGCGCCGACGCCGTAAGCCTTCAGAAGCTGGCCGATCTTTTCATTGTTGCTGCGCTTCTGCTTGATCTTGGCCACGATGACCGAGATGATGTCATCTTTGGTGAGGATAGGCACACGGGGCTTCGGTTCGATGGGAGGCTCTGCGGGCATATCTGCTCCCGGAGCTTTATCGGGTGGCTCCTCCTTCTGGCCGGTGTCCGCCTTCTGGCTGGTGTCCTCCCACGGCGGGGTATCCGCTGTGTCTGCCGGGAGGCTGTTGTCCTCGGTGTCCTCCGCAGTGTCCTCTGCTGCTGCGGTGTCATCCTGCGCATCCACCTCTGTGGGGTCGGGAGCGGTTTCTCCCGGCTCGTTATCGAATACCGGCTCGGCATCGGGAGCCTTCTGCCGCTTCACCGGCTTCTTGCGGGGGCGGGGAACCGTCACACCCTTTGCGGACACATTCGCCGGGAGGGGCTTGTCCGGGGGAAGCGTGGTGCTGATCGGAAGCAGCACCTTTTCTTCCTCCGCTGCGCCGGTTGCCAGCAGCGCCAACTGCTCGGACACGCCCTCAAACATCTGGGCAAACCCCTGAAAGACTTCCGTCAGACCGTCTACGATCTTCTTCGGAGCTGCCAGCATATCCATACTCATACCTCGTCCTCCTCATCGATCACGCTGTCCAGATACTCCATCTGTGCCGCCAGGACTGCCAGAACCATCCTCTCGCACATCCCAGTACGGCGGCGGATGAAGCGGAGCATCTCATCGAAATCGAAGGGGTCATCGTCCTCATCGCAGCAGTCGCTGGACTTGTTGGTGCAGCAGTTACAGGAGCCATTGTGGTCACAGGACTTACCATGACCACAGTCACAGGCTTCCTCATCGGACTCACGGCTCACAGGCTCCTTGCCCACAGGCTCCTCTTCATCAACCTTCTTCACCATCACACGGATGCCGGCGATGGGAATGCCAGCCCCGGATGCAGCGATAACCTTCAGTAGTTCGTCCAGATTCGTATTCTTCTTATCCATTGTTGCTCTCACTTTCTGCAGCTTTTTGCTGCCCTTTATAACCAGCGGAAATGCCCTTGATGAGCAGCTCCACCATGCGACTTGGTTCCGGCAGGTTGCGGACCGGTTTGTTCAGCTCCTTTGCCCTTGCGATTTCCACCGCCATCCCTTCGGAGATGGTGTCTCCGAACACCCAAACCTCATCAGCTTCCTCCAGCCACTGAAGCCCCAGCCGGATGCCGTTCTCCCTCTCCCGCTTCACCTCATCTTCCAGAAAGGTTGTGAAGTAGAGGTGCGGTGCCAGCGGCATGAAGCCGAGGGTGGTAAGGATGCGGCAGGCGGTCTTGGCGCGATGGAGATTGGATTCCAGTTCCACTTTCCGGCTCTCCTCCGTTTCCGCCAGCGGACGGTACGGCGAGCACACGAAGATTTTCTTCGGGGATGCTGTACCATTGTGTGCTGGGTCGTGGGGCGTGACCGAATCATGGGATGCGTTCTCCCCAGCTTCCCCGCCGGGTGGCTTCAGCTCACGGGGATTCTTGATGTCTCTCTGCGCGGCCAAATGTTCATTGTTCATGGCTTTTGCCCTCCTTGTTTTTCTTGAAGAAGTAGTCCCTTCACTAAGCACACCGTTTGAGGCCAATTTATAACGGGGTCTCCGGCAATTTTTTCAAAATTTCTTTTTCAGAGTCTTTATCGCCCTGCTCATGCACTGGTTCACAGCCACCTGTGTGATTCCCAGCTCCTCTGCAATCTCCTGCTGGGTCATTCCCTTGAAGTAGTACAGCTCGATGACTTCCCTCTGCCGCTCGGTCAGCTTTCCAATTGCGGCATACAGCCTGCGAAGCTCCTGATCTGCCAGCATCTCGGCATTTTCTTCCTCCAGGAAGTCAACCATGATGGAATCCGACCAATCGGAGCCATCGCACTCCAACACAGCGGCTTCGTACTTGCTGCTGGTTTTGTTCAGGTTGTGTTCCAGTCGGCGCTCGCCCTCCATGATCAGACGCAAGCTCCACTCCGCTTCCTCAAAGACCTCTGCCGGCACCACCTGATATGTCCCATCGTTGAAGTCGTAGCGGTAATCTCCGCAGCGATCCACCGCCATCACAGAACGCGCGCCATCCATCTCATACACAGCGTATCCGTTCTGATAGGCAGTGATAGTCGCACCGTTCACGCTGGTCTGAGCCACCGCCACCGGGTTCTGCTCCATGAGCTGCTTGTACTGAGGCAGCTTCTTCTCCGTGACCGCATCGATCTTGGTCTTCAGTTCCCGGAGGGTGATGTGTGCATTCTCCGCGATTTCTGCTACAACTGCCGCCACGGAGTTCACCACATCGTCCACGCTCGGCAGGAGATCCACGTTCACCTGCGGACGGCGAATCTCCATCACGCCCACGCCACCGTTGATTGCGACTGCTCCGGCCATAAAGCCGTGACCCATCATCATGTTCATCTTCATTGTTTTGTCCTTTCCCCCGGACTCTGGGAGGGGAAGGATACCGAAGCGGAGCGTGATGTATGCCGAAACCGGACAGTAGCTGTCGGGAATACGACCCTTGGTGTCGGGATTTCACCCTGATGGACTGGACTATTCCCTTGAAAACAAAATAGCCCGATTCCAGAGATGGTAGAGTACACCCATACACCGGCCGTCTCACCGCCAGCTATGCGCTGGCTGGTAAAACTCCGTTATGGTATCCTTCGCCTTCTCTAGAATCGGGCTTACGATATTATTTTTGTGTTCTCAGGCTGCCCTCCGTGGGGCTTGTCCCTTGAACTGTCTATATCATATCAGGACAAAACAGGTAAAACCACGACAGTAGGTGTCGGGAAAATGTCCGCCTCAAAAAGCACGTATTTACACGGTTTTCTTGCATTTCCATGTACTATTTCTCTTTCAAAGGGACATTTTCCCGACCATATGGGTCTGGTTTTGGACCAAAAACCGGACACCTACTGTCGCATTCACAGAAAACTTTTTTCGTTTTTGGGCATAAAAAAAGCCGGGATGCTGGAATGCACCCCGGTCATACACCGTATTCATGTTGCCTTATCTGGCCTCAGTCGGCCTCAAAGTAGTTCTTACTGTCTTTTTCGGCTGTATCCCCGCCATTTGATGCGGAAGGTTTCTCTCGTTTCCCTCTCCCCGGAACAGAGGAGGATACCCCTGTTTCTGGAGAATATCCTCACACCGGTCTACCGAAATCTGTTCTGACTGGAGCAGAAACTGGCGGTAAAGAAAATCGATCTCTGATTTGCGAAGCGCATATCCCGCATTCTCGATCAGCTCCATCGAAATGTAATACGGTAAGCTCATCGCAACGCAGATCCCAACGATATGCGGCAGAGAGGGTCTGTCGGAGTTCAGATAGTTGTACAATGCCTTGGAGCTGACCCCCAGCATACCCGCAAGTGCCTCCTGCGTCAGATGTTTCCTTTTCAGAATGTGTTTTATGGATTCCCCAAATTCGTCCTCCAGTTCTTTGTAGATATCCATCCACAGTATACAGTCCGAGACCAGACAACTGTTTTCCTTTTCATAGCCCTCTGTCCCTGGTTCCGCCGCAAGGGTATAGCCCGACGGGTATTGTCCGGTTTCGCCCTTCTTCCTGAATACAGCACTTTGCCGGAATTCCCCCTTCATCCTGCACCCATTGACCTTGAATGCCAAGCAGCATTCGTCAATGTGGTTCCGTGCGTAGTATGTCAGGCGAATCCTCTTATACTCATCGATATAGCAGTAACGTTCATCATCGATGCAAAAATGGCCTTCTACATACCGGTAACGGCCACTTCGCAATGCAGATTCAAATGCACCATCCGCACAAGCGAGTTTGGCTGCATCCTGCGCGGAGATTGTAAATGTGGCCTTTTCTGGCCATGCACCAGCGCACCCGTGGTCGGGAATGACCTGACCATTCACATACTCGCGGATTCCCTCTGCCTCATAGTACCCCAATTCGATCATCCTGCATTTGGCCATCGAAAAGGAGACACCGTTTCTCTCTGCCAGCAGCTCTATCATATGCCGCATGCTTTCTGGTGACCGAACTCCTCCGTGTTCCGCCATCGTCCGATCGACAAAGCACATCGTATCCTCACGTTCCATCAGCAGGAAAGCCGGCAGCTTCTCGCATTGCTTCTCCATCCATTCGATAGCTGTGCCGCGGTGGATTCCCCGGCGATGTTCCTTCCTCCTGCTGGAATATGCCTGGTATGGTCGCCCTGCCACCATCTGTAGAAGAAAAAACCATCTGTCCAGATACAAATGGCAGCATTCATGGACAATCGTACTGTTGCGGACAGCTGCTGAAGAACAGTTATCCTTGCTTATCAGGATCGTGCCTGGACGTATTCTTTTCCGGTATACAGCCCCTTCATCATCGATCAGGTCTATTTCCCCGTAGTCATAGTATATCTGCCCCATGATCGTCACGTCTGCAAACCGAACATCTTCTATCCTTTGCCCCATCCTGTGCGCTAGTTCTTCTGCTTCTACAACCGTGGTGTCTCCGCCGATGACTTTTCGATTCTCAGGAAAATAACAGTCAAGCAGATCATGCGCTACATGCTCATAATCCTTCGCCCGCAGAATCGGAAGCAGGTATTCATTCGTCTCGATCCAATACCCTGGGAAAATCGGATCATCCTTCCACAGAGCGTTCAGCCAGATTAACGGGCCTATACAGCTTTGGTGGCAGGGGCGCAGGTCAAAAATGTACCGCATCCTGAATGCCGTATTCTGAAGCTCTATCCTGTTATTCCCATCCGTCCCTTCAACCTGTCCCTTGATTATGAAATCAACGACCGTCGCCTCGGTTGGCTGTTGGAGCTTCGACAAAGTCTTATAGTAATGCCACGCCCGCAGGCGCATCCTCTGTGCGTTCGGAAGGACGCCGACCCGCTGAATCTCGGCTTTCTCCATCTGCAGGTAGTTGTTCAGCACTCCCCCAATATCCTCATGGAGACAATTTAGCAGTATTTCAAACGCAGAATAGGGATGAGGATCAGCTGTCATGCTATTCTGATTGACAACATTATGTTGCTGGGCAATACTATGCTGCTTGACAACGCCATGCTGTGCCGGGTCACTGTACTGGCCCGATAAGCATCGCGGAACAGTCATATTCTGCGGCGTACAGCGGCTCACAGGCAGGGCGATAGGAGACTTTCCCTGCCCGAAGTCCTTCAGCGTCAGCGCATACTCCATCCTATCAGCTCCTTACTCATCTCATAATGGCAATATTATACACCGCTGGAGTATCCAAATCAATAGAGTATGCACAAAATATTTTTCTCTCACATCTTGAACGCACAATATTCTTGTGTTATAATGAGGCTGTAAGGTGGAAAAGAACCCATTATGTTCCACCTGTCCAAGGAGGAAAAGCAATGTCTAAACAAATAAAAGGCACTTCTTTTGCATCCAAAAAAGAAAAAAAAGCCGCCGGAAGTCGCACCGTTGTGCATCTTCCCAATTCAGATGCGCAAAATGATGCTGTGCCATCGTTCGGTGCAGTCCTGCGCAAGTACAGAAACAAAAACGAAATGAGCCAGCCTGAACTGGCTGAAATCATGGGCATTTCCCGCAACACGATCACGAACTGGGAGAACGATAAATGCCGCCCGGAGGTCGATTCCATCCGTACCCTTTGCTCCATGCTGGGAATCCCTCTCTATGAGCTATTCGGCCTGTCCAATGATTCCATGCCCTCGCCGCATGAAAACGTTATCCTTTCCCAGTACAGGCAATTAAGCCGTGTCGGACAGAAGGTCATCGATAAAACCATCCACGCCATGCTGGAAGAGGAAATAGACGCCCGCGACCGATACCTGGAAGAATCCTATGACCTTGTTCCGCTGGAGGCCACGCCTTCGGCTGCCGGCCCCGGCTGTGATTTCGTTGATCTGCCCCCGGAGTATGTGTTCGTAAAAAAGACTGGGTACAACGAATCCGCTGATGCTTTGATCCGTGTGTCCGGTGCAAGTATGGAGCCAGCCTTTTATGATGGCGATCTGGTGTGCGTCAGGTACACCCAGGATGTGACGAATGGCGACATTGTCATCTGCTCTACCGCCGATGGCGCCGTCATCAAACAGCTGATGAACCACCGGCTGTATTCACTGAACAGAGCTCTCCCTTATGGTGATAAAAACGAGGATGACCATGTTACTGTCGTCGGCAAGGTTCTGGGCAAAGTAAGTGCCCGTGATCTGGCGGACGAAGAAGATATCCCTGCTCTGGAAGTAGTCAAAGCGGCAGACGTCCGTGCTTTCAAGCAGAAGTACGGGCTGCTGTGAGGGGGTGACAGCTATGGCCAAACACCAGAAAACGGAACGTGTCTATGTCAAAGTAGCATCGGAGTTTGATTCCACCGGCTATATGCTGCCAACTTCGATCACATGGGCTGACGGAAGAACCTTCCCTATCGAAAAAGTGCGGGATTTCCGACCAGCCGGAACCGCCGATAACGGTTTCTCCGGCGATTGCTTCACAGTGCTCATCCAGGGACAGGAGAAGCATCTGTTCTTTGAGCGCATCGATCCCCGATTCACCGGTCGGCTAGGCAGATGGTTTGTGGAGAGGACGATGCAGTAAATCATCATTTTTGAGAAAGGAGGCGTTTTTACGGTGCAGCGTACTTATTTAGCTATTGATTTGAAGTCGTATTACGCAAGCGCCGAGTGCGCCTCCCGCCATCTTGATCCGCTGACCACCAATCTTGTCGTGGCAGACGCTTCCCGAACAGAGAAAACCATCTGCCTGGCCGTCTCCCCTTCGCTCAAAGCCTACGGCATTCCCGGCCGAGCGCGGCTCTTTGAGGTCGTTCAGAAGGTCAAAGAGGTCAACGCAGAACGGCTCCGCAGCGCCATTCGCAGCCACACAGCTGTGTACAAGGACGGAAAGCCATCCCTCTCCTCCAAATCCTACGACGCCAACGCACTGGCAAAAGACCCATCACTGGAAGTAGATTATCTGGTAGCGCCGCCCCGGATGCTGTATTACGAGAAGGTATCCCGGCAGATTTACGGCGTCTATCAGAAATACATCGCGCCAGAGGATATTCTGGTGTATTCCATCGATGAGGTGTTCATCGATGCAACCGCCTACCTCTCCCACTACCAGATGAGTGCCCACGACCTTGCCATGACGATGATCCGTGAAGTGCTGTATACGACTGGCATCACGGCCACGGCCGGCATCGGCACCAACCTTTATCTCGCCAAGCTGGCAATGGACATCACGGCAAAACACGCTGCGCCCGATAAGGATGGTGTGCGTATTGCAGAACTGGATGAGGAGTCCTTCCGCTATCTCCTCTGGGATCACAAACCACTGACGGATTTCTGGCAGACCGGCCCCGGAACAGTCAAGAGACTGGAGTCCATCGGTATCCACACAATGGGCGAGCTGGCGCGGTTCAGTCTGACAAGGCAGGATATGCTTTACGATAAATTTGGCGTGGATGCAGAGATCCTGATCGACCACGCCTGGGGTCTTGAACCCTGCACGATGCAGGAGATCAAAGCATACCGACCTTCTTCCACCAGCATCAGCGAAGGACAGGTTCTCAAGGAGCCATACACCAACGCCAAGGCACGGATCATCGTCCAGGAGATGGCGGAAAACCTATCAAACCAGCTTCTTGGCAAGAAACTGGCTACCGATGGGCTTGTACTGACCATAGGCTATGACCGTGAGAACTGCGACAAGGGCCTGTATACTGGCCCTGTACACATCGACCACTACGGACGAAAGGTACCTAAACCCGCACATGGGAGCACTAAGCTGAACAATCCCACCAGCCTGTCCAGTCAGATCATAGCTGCGGCAGTAGGGCTGTTCGACCAGATCAGCAACAAGTCTCTGACCATCCGCAGGATTACTATTGCCTCCATCCGGGTCGTAAAGGACGAAGGAATCTATCAGATGGATCTGTTCACAGATACAAAGAAGCTGGATAAGGAAAAACTGCTCCAACAGACCATGCTGGACATCAAACTGAAGTATGGCAAAAATGCTGTTCTGAAAGGTACGAGCTACATGGAAGGCGCCACCATGCGTGAGCGCAATGAACAGATCGGCGGGCATAAGGCTAAGTGATACATCCAAGTGATGCACGAAGCCAAGTGAAGTCTAAAACCGTCAGAAGGGAGGATAACCGATGAACTGCAAGAATACACCCGAAGGAAGAATTGTCCGGCAGAAGTATGCGGATATCCTTCCCCTCTCGCGCCCGGAACCGATAAAGCCCCGGATGACTACGCTAAACAGGGCAAAGATATTCTCCCCCTTCGCTGCGCTCCGGGGATATGATGAGGAGATTTCCGATCAGGACCGGGTGCAGAGGCTGATAGCCAAGGCAGAACTATCCGAGGAGGACAAAGGGCACTTATCCGACCGTCTCCTGCAGGTCAGAAAGGGAATGACCATAACTGTCCGCTATTTTCACGCCGACGCCGTATACGCTCCGCTGGGGGCTTACGAGTCTCTGACAGGGACGGTAGCCAGAATTGACCCTGTGTACAGAGAAATCGATATAAAGACCGGGACAACAACAGCTCTTAGGAAATCACCGCCGGTCACAATCTCCTTCGACGACCTGGTTCAGGTAGCCGGAGAAGGAATCATTGGCATAGATGATTTTCTTGGTCTTGAAGAATATCCCAATGAGGATTGAGGTGAACACATTTGAATTACTATTTCTGCGATGCCTGCCATTACTGCTTTGAATATTCGACCCCGCCCGATCGCTGCCCGGACTGCGGAAAAACACAGTGGCGCGAGCATCCCGCTGTCCGGCCTGCAACCGAAAAAGAAATCGCTGACCTGCTCCGCGCCAAAGCAGAGGATGAAGCCGAGCTCAATCTCACCGCCTGTGGCTAACATCAAGCCACAGGTTTTTCTGTTCAAAAAGAAAGAAGCTGAGGCGCACCTTTCTGGCGTACTTCAGCTTCTAAGCAAATCTACTCTATGTCATGCAGGATAATACTGGCGCTATGACCTGTATTATCTCATGCTGTAATTCTATCTATCATGGTGTTAATGGAGCCCTGTAACACCTTCAGCACCGCCGGGTCTAAGCCGGAAACAGCACTGACATATGGAATAAAGTCACTCGGAAAAATCTCCATAAGGTTACAATCATATATCTGGCAAAGGGAAAGAATATCTTCCGAGGAACACAATGTCTCGCCGCTCTCAATGCGTCCGACTTTGCGTCCGCCCCAACCAAGGATTTCTGCCACATCCTCCTGCGTAAGACCAGTTTTCTTTCTTGCCCTCTGAAGATTCCCTCCGATTTCCTTTTTATGCTCCTCAGTCGTATGTTGGGGTTTCAGTTTCGCTCTGTACCTGTTGAGTTGATCAGATGTAAGCAAGCATATTACCCCCACACCTCAGACTGCGATTAGCAGCCTCAGAAGTGGGAGGAGTGGGAACAGACAGAAGCATCGGATCAGTTACGGCTCCGGTATTGCTTCTCCCCGCTGTATGGTTTCTATTCATCCAGGCAGTCCGTATCATTAGACTGACCCGTGCGGTCTTTAACCTGCGTAAAATCCGCAACTGCTCTCTCTGATTTTCCAACCTTTCTAGTTCGAGTTGCAGATCGATATTATCTTGAAATCTCTCTTGATAATCTGCGTCCAGTATTCTACTAATTATCTCAGCGAGAATGTCGATTCGTTCATTAAGATCAAAGTCTTCATCATCCCAGCCTACACCAGAAAAGAGTTCGACCTCGTGTATCTTCTTCTCGACCTTTTTCGTTTCCCTCCGAATACAAGCCTTACTTACGGCATCCACGATTTTTGAAACGTCGAAATCGCAGCTTGCGCCGTTCCTTTTAATGATTCTCATCGATAGAAATTCACCTGCTTTCTCTGTGTCGTCAACACACTGGATTTCCTTTTTCGCCCCTCCAAGCGATTCCCGTATTGTATTGCACTCTATATTATATCAGAGAATAAAGCTGGTGGGAAGAATATCCACAAGTTTTTGATGATGAATAAAAAAACCTGTGGCTATCGAACTGGAACTCAGTATCGGCCACAGGTTTTCTCTCTCTTATTATCATTACAAACTATACACTTCCATCATCAGCCGTATCCCGACTTTCATCCCCTCCTCAAATGCGCTTTTCTCCCAGGCACAGCACACGCTTCCCTGCCTGACCATAATCTCCTCCCAGAGAGGAATCTTACCTCCAACACAGTCCTCTACCAGTATATCCATACCAGGTGTCTCTCGCAACCACGCTTCAAACTCTTTTTCTTTCGCCTTCGCTGCTCTCCCCGCCACTGTAGTCTTCGGTGCTACAGGATTACTCTCTGTGTAAGTCTCATAGATCAGGTCGAGCAAGTTTTCCACCGGTGGGTAGTATTTTGGTTCTGTTTTCGATAAGTAGTTCTCCAGTATTTCTCTTAATTTTTCGATAATGCTACCTTCCCTTCCAACCGGGTGCAATTGAATTCCGATTCCCAATTTGGATTCCGATTCCGGTTATGAGGGATATTACCGTCTATTTCTGCACATAGCAAGTGAAATCTTCAAGATTTCATTTGCCCCTTCTTCGCCTGGATACCTCTTTTCTTCACACCAACAAAACCACAGCCCCACCGATAAAAGTACCGATCAGATTCAGCCCTACGTCAAACCATGAGAAATGCCGTCCCTGTATCCACGGCTTTGTGGCCTCGTCCACATAGCTCCACGCTGCTGCCACCAACATCCATCCCAGTGATGCTCCTCCAATCTTAATCGTCAGCCCCAGCAGGAACGTAAACACAGCGAACACGACAATGTGTGCCGCCCGCCGCAGCTTTCCGTTCAGGTCATTGATATCATTATCAAGAAAACGAAGATGCTCTGCCAGCTCCCGGCTTGCCCTGCCCGTGTGTTCCCCATCCTGATGGGAAAGGAACGTCATGAAAAGGAACCAGAGAATCGTGGAAATTAGAGATATATATAACGCCAATGTGCTTTACCTCCCGTCAGATTCATTACCTCCTGGTAGATTAATAGCCTCCTGCCAGTTGATGGGAATCATTCTATCATAGAATTCTGCACATAGCCACTCCCAGAATAATTCTCACCCAGCGTTGATCCTATTCTGTCTCTCCTTTTCTCACCGGCTCCATCTTCTCTTTTGCTTTCTGCGGTGCATCGATCAGGCCGAACCGATAGAACATTGCGTAGATATAAGTCACACCCCGGATGTCACCGAGGGCCTTCGGACGGTCAACTACAGAGCCAATACTCGGTATATTATGAAAGGCCAGCAGAACGGAACTCCACGCCAGGCTCTTGCTGTTCTCCCGCCGATCGATGAACAGCTCCTTTGTGTAGGTATCTCCTCTCCCCTTCTTCAGACTGTACGAGAATACCAGCCCGGAATAGGTGCGGAACTTGTAGCCCTGGAACTCAATTACCGCCGCCCATAGAGCCTCCTCAGTCTGCTCTGTTTTTATCCTCTCGATTATCCTTTCCCGCTTCCGCATCCGGCGGATACGCTCTGCGCCAACGCTAAGATTTTTACTGTCCGTTTCGACCGGAAAATACACGCCCTTCTCATAAGGCAGATACGAAGTGACAGAGGATTTGGAGAGATTCAACTCCCTCATCATCGCTGCGATGGCCTCTGTGTGTGACAGACCGGAGGCTCTGTGTTTATTGAACACCCGATTCACTTGATCTGCCACCTCAGACCTATACACGCCGGCGGTGATCAGCAGCTTACGAACCTTGATGGGATTAAGGTCAAGTTCGTCAGCAATCGTCTGGAGGGAAGGATGCTCCTCTTTATCGTAGAGCGACACGGCTGCGTCCATCTGATTCTGAAGGATGGCGCTTGGGTTATAGTCCGGCTTAGACGGCTTCCGGCCGCCACCGGGTTTTCTCTTTGCTTTCTTATGGCCCACAGCCATATCTTCCCCCCTCTCCATATACCCCACCACAGTATATTATTTCCGTTACAAACTATATGCGCACTCCCGCAGAAAGCCGTGTGTACGATTGTGAACTTCCATGGTAATTAACTCTCGTTTGTATCAGAAAAGACAGTGAAAATGATAAAAATCCCTTGATTTCTGT
>NZ_CAXSVO010000046.1:0-19155 GCF_964240875.1 Ruminococcus sp. 5_1_39BFAA
AAGCCTGAAAATGGTGTCGAAAAAACCCTAAATTTCATAATGTCTTACTGGACGTTTTAAAAAGAATGAGTTAAAATAAATCGGTATATTGAGTTCATGAAAATGGGGGATGAATTTATGTATTTCTTGTATTTTATCCTGTGGGTAATTTTTAATGGAAGCTTTACGCTGGAAATATGCCTTTTCGGGCTTGTGATCGCCGGAGCAGTCTTTGCATTTACCTGTAAATTTATGGATTACAGCATTACAAAAGAAAAGATGGCGCTTCGGCGTGTATTCAAAATGCTCCGGTATATCTGCGTACTGGTCATTGAAATCGTGAAGGCGAATTTTGCAGTGATCAACCTGATCATGTCGGAAAAAGAAGAGATAGAACCTGTTCTGGTGAATTTTGATGCTGATATGAAGACTACCACGGGAAAAGCCTTTCTGGCGAATGCTATTACTCTGACACCTGGTACCATTACCGTTACCCTGGAAGATTCCAGATATGTGGTACATTGTCTGGATGAAAGCATGGCGGTGGGAATGGACCATTCCGTGTTTGTAGAATTACTGGAAGACATGGAAAAGTGACAAAAGGGGGAAGACGAAAATGGGAAAAGGAATAACCGGTCTGGAACAGGCATACCACATTCTGTTTGTGGCAGCGCTGATCTTTCTGGCAGTCATGGTGGTATTGTGCCTTGTCCGGGCCATTATCGGTCCGAGGATCGCGGACAGGATCGTTGCCATCAACATGATGGGAACCATGATCATGGTCATTATCGGTATCCTGGCGCTGATGCTGGAGGAAGGATATCTGGCAGATATCTGTATTATCTACGCTATGATCAGCTTTCTGGCGGTAATCGTGCTGACAAAGGTTTATATGGGTGTATACCAGCAGAAAAAGATTGAGGAGGCGAAGAAAGATGGCAGTAATTGAGTGGGTCCGTTTTCTGGCAGGAGCTGTTCTTCTGCTCTGCGGTCTTGGGATTTTCTTTATCGAAATGGTTGGCGTGTTCCGGTTTAAGTATGTGCTGAACAGGATGCACGCAGCGGCAATGGGAGATACGCTTGGAATCGGGTTTTCTCTCATGGGTCTGATCATTATGAGCGGCTTTAATTTTACATCCTTAAAGCTCTTGCTTGTGATCGTGTTTTTGTGGTTTTCATCACCTACCTCCTCTCATCTGATCGCCAGACTGGAAGTGACGACAAACGAAGATGAGGAGAAGCATTACCGGGAGATATCTTTGAAGGATTTGGAGGCGTAGCTATGGAATTATTCCGCATTATTTTACTGGGCTTTCTGGTGGTGTGCGCCATTTCGGTCAGTCTGTCCAAAAAGCTTTTGAATTCCATTTTAATCTATATGTCCTACAGCCTTGTTGTGTCCGTGATCTGGGTGCTTTTGGAATCGCCGGATCTTGCCATTACCGAGGCAGCAGTAGGAGCAGGTATTACAAGTGTGCTGTTTTTTGTTACGTTAAAGAAGATTCACGCCATTGTGAATACAGAGAAAGAGGAGGGGGAGAAGCAAGATGAGCAGGAAAATTCCTGAAGAAAACTATAAGAAAACCCGTTCCTACCGTTTTAAGCAATGGCTGGACGGTACGAAAGACCCTTATCTTGACACGGTTGAGATGAAGCCTCAGGAGGCATTCCGGGAAGATGAGGTGGTAGTTGAGAAGAGACATGCAGAGCGCCTGGAGATCATGAAACGTGTTTATGATCTGGAGCATAATGCAAAGATCCGCGTTTTCAATAAAATATACAGGGTATTCAGCGTGCTGTTCTGTATCAGCCTGGTGTTCGTGCTGCTGACGGCGGTTTCACATCTTCCGAAATTCGGACATGCGGAAAATCCGGTAAACAATGAGGTTTCCCAGCGGTATATCGAGAACGGACTACAGGAAACAGGCGCAATCAATATTGTTACGGGAATGATTTTGGATTACAGGGCATTTGATACATTGGGAGAGTCCCACGTACTGTTTATCGCCACCTGTACCGTTTTGATCCTTTTGCGCAGTGATAAGAAAAAGGGAAAACATGGTATCGAGGATATGGAGGCGAATGACCGTATTTATGAGCCGAAAAACGACATCATCCTCCAGACAGTGGCAAGAATTTTGGTTCCGCCGATTATTATTTTTGGTATTTATGTTATTTTGGGCGGTCATCTGGGACCTGGCGGCGGTTTTTCCGGCGGCGCTGTCATCGGAGCCGGCCTGATCCTGTATCTGAATGCCTTTGGCTTTGCGAAGACAGAGCGTTTCTTTACGGCAAAGACATATAAATGGATGAGCTTCGGCGCGCTGGCATGCTATGCGCTGGCAAAGAGCTACTCCTTTTACACAGGAGCAAACCATATTGAGAGCATGATCCCGTTGGGAACTCCGGGAGCGATCTTAAGCAGCGGCCTGATCCTTCTGCTGAATATCTGCGTAGGAATCGTGGTAGCAGGCACCATGTACACCTTTTATGTTATGTTCCGGAAAGGAGGATATTGATCATGGATTTTTCCAATCTTTTGACAAATTATGAAGAAGCTGTGGCAATGATTCTTTTCGGAATCGGATTTTCCAACCTGCTTTTGCAGAAAAATCTGATCAAAAAAATCATCGGCCTTAATATCATGGACACAGCGATGTATCTGTTTCTTGCCTTAAAGGGCTATATTACAGGGAGGAAGGCACCAATCGTAACAGACGGCATCCAAAGTGTTCAGGCGTACATCAACCCCATACCCAGCGGTCTTGTGCTGACGGGCATCGTGGTATCCGTATCTGTGTCAGCGCTGATGCTGTCCCTAACCATACGCCTGTACCGCAGGTATCACATCCTGGATCTGGATGAAATAACAACCCGGCTGGAAAAGGAGGGTCTGTGATGGAGTTTGTACAGAATTTTCCTTTTATCAGTATTATCCTGTCGCTGTTTTCAGGCCCTTTGTCATCCATTCTGGACGGAAAAAAGGCAAAGCGTCTGAACATTGCTGTGATCAGTATTATCGGGCTTATGTCCGCCGCTGTGTTGGGATTTGTAATCCGGACAGGAGAGCCGTACGTATATATGATGGGCCATTTTCCTGCACCCTGGGGAAATGAGATCCGGGTCGGCGTTCTGGAAGGCGTGATGGCGGTTGCATTCTGCATCATTATGCTTTTGTCCATGCTTGGAGGAATCCGGGAGAGAGAAGAGGAGATTGAGACTTCCAAGCAGAATCTTTACTATATTATGGTAAATCTGCTTCTGTGCTCTCTGTTGGCGCTGATATACACAAACGACCTTTTTACTGCATACGTATTTGTGGAGATCAATACCATTTCCGCCTGCGGTCTGATCATGATCAGACAGAATGGGCGTACGATCGTTGCCGCTACAAGGTATATGATCATGAGCCTTTTAGGTTCCGGTATGCTGCTTCTGGGAATCTGTTTCCTGTATGGATTGACAGGACAGCTTCTCATGAGCAATATCCAGGAGGCAGTAGCAATCCTGGGAAGAACGGGAGAGTACCATATTCCTCTGCTGGTGTCTGTGGGACTGATGTCTGTGGGACTTGCTATCAAGAGCGCACTGTATCCTTTCCATGGCTGGCTGCCGGATGCTTACGGATACTCCACAGTGTCATCCGCAGCAATTTTGTCCTCTCTGGTTTCAAAGGGGTACATTTTCCTTCTTGTAAAGATTTTTTACCGTGTTATTGGTTTTAATATCATACGGGACAGCAAGGTAATCAATGTACTGTTTGTATTTGGTATCGCAGGCATGATCCTGGGGTCTGTTGACGCGATCCGTGCGGGAAGTATCCGCCGTATGATCGCCTATTCTTCTGTTGCACAGATTGGTTACATTTATATGGGCTTTGGGCTTGGGACAACAGAGGGTGTGATTGCAAGTATTTTTCATATTTTATCCCATGCAGCGACAAAATCCCTTCTGTTTGTGTCAGCCTCCGGCATTACGGATGTGTCTGGCGACAGCACGGACTTTTTTGAATTGACAGGGGCAGGATACCGGAACAAGGTGGCTGGTGTTGCCTTTACGGTGGGCTCGCTGTCCATGGTAGGCTTTCCTCTGTTTTCCGGATTTATTTCTAAGCTTCTGTTTGCACAGGCGGCGGTGGGGCATACCTATAAAATGCTTCCCACGCTGATCGCACTGGCTGTGAGTACGGTGCTGAACACAGTCTATTTCCTGAAAACCGTGATCCGCATTTACACGCCTGTGCCCCAAAATGTGTTGGAGAAAAAGAAATATACGGCAATTACGGTAAAAATGCAGCCTGTAAAGGCAATGGCAATGATCTTATTTATTGTGCTGAATCTTGTTTTGGGATTGTTTTCTGAGCCGATCGTGACACTGATCGAGAACGGACTGAGAATGTTTGCGTAGGAGGATGAAAAAATGGAAAGTATTTGGATTTTAGCTCCCGTGCTGATTGCGGCAGCGGGGGGAATCGGTCTGCTTGTGTCCTCCTTTAAGGAGCATTTGAGGGAAAAGGAAAATGTCCGTAAGGTGCCGGATGATCCGGAACAGCTTCGGAGGATTCATATATTTACAATGGCAGTTCTGGGTGTTTCGGTATGTCTGGCGTTGGCGGCAGCGTGGAGCGGCGAGCACAGTGTGACGTTGTTTTACATTATGGAAGACATTTCGGTTTATTTTCACATTGACGGGCTGGGCAGGCTGTTCGTGACCTTTGTGAGCATCGTATGGGTCTTGGCGGGAATTTATTCCTTTGTCTATATGAAGCACGAGGGGGAAGAAAAGCGGTTTTTTGGCTTTTACCTTCTTGTTTACGCTGTTTTGACAGGACTTGATTTTTCCGGAAATCTGGTGACCATGTATCTGTTTTATGAGCTGATGACTTTGACTTCCATGCCGCTTGTTCTGCACAATGGTTCAAGAGAGGCAATCATGGCTGGCTTGAAATATCTGTTTTACTCTATGTGCGGGGCATATATGGGCCTGTTTGGGATCTTTTTCCTGTACCGTTACTGTGATACGCTGGCATTTACACCGGGCGGTTCCCTGAACGGTGCGCTTGCATCGGGACATGAGGGGATCCTGCTTGCAGCCGTGTTTATGATGCTGATAGGCTTTGGGGCAAAAGCAGGTATGTTTCCTCTTCACGCCTGGCTCCCGGCAGCCCATCCGGTGGCTCCCTCCCCTGCATCCGCCGTGCTTTCCGGTGTGATCGTAAAGGGCGGTGTACTGGCAGTGATCCGTGTTGTTTTCTACATGGTGGGAGCTGATTTTATCCGGGGGACCTGGGTTCAGACAGCCTGGATGGTACTGACGCTTCTCACGGTATTTATGGGTTCCTTATTGGCATTTGGGGAGCCTGTGCTGAAAAAAAGACTGGCTTACTCTACTGTGAGCCAGGTATCCTATATTTTATTCGGTCTCTCAGTCCTGCAGCCTCAGGCTGCGGCGGGAGCCTTGCTCCATACCGTGTTCCACAGCTTTATTAAGTGCGCATTATTTTTGACAGCAGGAGTCTTTATTTTCCAGGACGGCAAAACGAGAGTGGAGGAGCTTCGTGGAATTGGTAAGAAAATGCCGAAAACCCTTTGGTGTTATACCATTGTTTCGCTGGGACTGATCGGAATTCCGCCCACAGCGGGATTTGTCAGCAAATGGCATCTGGCGGAGGGAGCGCTCTGTGCGGATGTTGGGATCTTTGGATATGTTGGACCGGTGATCTTGCTGGTCAGTGCACTTTTAACAGCAGGCTATCTGCTTCCTGTCACTATGAATGGTTTTTTTCCGGGAAAAGGTGAGGAAGCTTCGGATACTGCAGTACCCATGCAGGCAAAGGAAGCCTGTGAAATAAAGGAGCCTGCACCAGCCATGCTGGTTCCGCTGGCCATTCTGGCAGCGCTCTGTGTTCTGCTTGGAGTTTTTCCGGGACCGCTGACATCCTTTGTAAGCGAAATCGCGAAATCATTTATGTAAGGAGGGGAGAAAAATGAATGCAATGATAATGCCTGTAGTAATTTTGCTCCCTGTTATAGGGGGCGTACTGATTCCTCTGATTCCTTATAAAAAACGGACGCAGATGGAGTTTTATGTGGAAGGAATCGTGCTTTTGACTTCCATATTGGCAATCTATATGATGTTTCACCGTCCCGAAGAGGTGTTTATATTGTTTCGCCTTACGGGAGATCTGAGTGTCAGCTTCCGTCTGGACGACCTGGGAACCGTGTTTACCGGGATCGTGTCAGTTCTTTGGCCGCTGGCAACGCTGTATGCTTTTGAATATATGAAGCATGAAGGTCATGAGAAATATTTCTTTATGTTTTATACCATAACCTACGGTGTGACACTGGGAATTGCCCTGTCAGACGACATCATGACCATGTACTGTTTTTATGAGATGCTGACACTGGTAACCCTGCCTTTGATCATGCACACCCTGACAAGGGAAGCGATCCTTGCCAGCAGGACTTACCTGTATTATTCCCTGGGCGGTGCAGCCTTTGCCTTTATCGGCATGATCTTTATCCTCATCTACGGAACCAATCCGGAATTTGTTCCCGGCGGAGTCCTGGATATGGCAAAGATCGGGGACAAGACAAACCTGCTGCTTCTGGTGTATGTGCTGTGTTTCCTGGGCTTCAGTGTAAAAACCGCTATGTGGCCCTTTGGGGCGTGGCTTCCCAAGGCAGGTGTGGCACCCACGCCTGTAACGGCTCTGCTCCATGCAGTAGCGGTGGTAAAGGCAGGCGCCTTTGCGGTGATGCGTGTGACCTATTACAGCTTTGGCACGGAATTCCTGAGAGGAACCTGGGCGCAGACTGTATTGCTGGTATTTGTGATCATTACTATTGTGTATGGCTGCAGCCGTGCTCTGAAGGAGACACATTTAAAACGGCGCCTGGCCTATTCCACCATGAGTAATCTTTCCTATATCCTGTTCGGAGTGGTTCTGATGTCTCCAGCAGGCCTGGTGGGAGCTTTGTGTCATATGATCTTTCATGCCACAATGAAAATCTGTTCCTTTTTCTGCGCAGGCGCTGTGATCTACAAGACAGGGCGTAATTATATACACGAGCTGGATGGATTTGGAAGAAAAATGCCCAAGGTATTTATTATTTTCACCATTTCCGGCATGGCACTGATGGGCGTACCGGGACTGTGCGGCTTTGTAAGCAAGTGGAACCTGGCAAAGGCGGCAGTGCTGAGCGAGCATCCTTTGGCTGTTGCGGGGATCGCGGCGCTTCTGATCTCCGCACTTTTGACTGCAATGTACATGATGAGTATTTCCGTGCGGGCTTTTTTCCCGGGAAAGAACTTTGATTACAGCAAGATCAGTGATGTGGAGGATCCGAACTGGATGATGATCCTGCCGCTTGTGATCTTTGTGATTGCCATGTTTATTTTCGGACTGCACCCGGAACCGATAGTATCGGCGCTGACCGGGCTTGCGGCGTTTGTGAAGTAGAAGGGGGATGGAGAAATGTATGCTTTTATAATAGGGATTCTTGTATTTCTTCCGTTCCTTGCAGGAATCGGCTGCTTTGCAGTGGGAAGAAAAAATGAGACGGGCCGTGATTATCTGGCAGATGGTGTGGTGATCCTGGAATTCTTGCTGACTGTCCTGCTGTTTGTGCGCTGCGCAGGGATAGCAGCGCAGCAGACAGATGTTTGGGACTGTGCCGTCGCAGGTCTTTCCCTTCCGGAGGTATGCGGCTTTGGATTATCTTTTGAGGTAGATGGTTTCCGTCTGATCTACGGAAGTGTAGCAGCGTTCATGTGGATGATGTGTACCATTCTGTCAAAAGAATATTTCACACATCACGAAAACAGAAACAGGTTTTATCTGTTTTTGCTGCTGACGCTGGGCGCTACCATGGGCGTGTTCCTGTCAGCGGATCTGATGACAACCTTTGTATTTTTTGAAATTATGTCCTTTACCTCCTACGTGTGGGTAGCGCAGGAGGAAAACGCACCGTCACTGCGGGCTGCAGAGACGTACCTGGCAGTAGCTGTGATTGGTGGACTTGTAATGCTGATGGGCATTTTCCTGTTGTATCATCAGCTTGGAACTCTGGAAATCGATAGCCTTTACGAAGCAGCAAAGAACTGCGAAGAAAAAGGAATCCTTGACGCTGCAGGAGCGTGTATGCTTGTTGGCTTTGGGGCAAAGGCGGGAGCTTTTCCGCTGCACATCTGGCTCCCCAAGGCACATCCGGTGGCTCCGGCTCCCGCATCCGCCCTGCTTTCCGGTATCCTTACAAAGACAGGTGTGTATGGAATGCTGCTTCTCAGCGCAAATCTGTTTCTCCATGACACGTCGTGGGGCAGTTTGCTGCTTACACTCGGTGTAGTTACCATGTTCGGCGGCGCCTTATTGGCAGTATTCTCCGTGGACTTAAAGAGAACTCTTGCCTGCTCCTCCATGTCCCAGATTGGATTTATCATGGTAGGAATCGGAATGCAGGGACTTCTGGGCGAGGAAAATGCCCTGGCCGTGCACGGAACTTTGCTCCATATGATCAACCATTCCATGATCAAGCTGGTGCTTTTCCTGGCGGCTGGTGTGATCTATATGAACACCCACGCCCTTGACCTGAACAAGATCCGCGGCTATGGCCGCAAAAAACCGCTGCTGAAAGGAATTTTCCTTGTGGGAGCCCTGGCGATCGCCGGAATCCCCATGTTCGGCGGCTATATAAGCAAAACCCTGCTCCACGAGAGCATTGTAGAATACGGAGGCGGCTGGCTCATGAAGACAGTGGAATATATTTTCCTGTTTTCCGGCGGACTTACGGTGGCCTACATGACAAAGCTTTTCACTGCAATTTTTGTGGAACAAAATGAAAGCGCCGAAGTACAGAGACAGTACGACCGTCAGAAAAACTACATGAACAGACAGAGCACCTTCGCCCTCGCCGGAAGCGCCCTGGTACTCCTGATATGGGGCCTCTTCCCTCACAGCATTATGGACAAGGCAGCAGCGCTTGGACAAAGCCTGATGCGCCTCCCTGAATTTGGCGAGCGCGTTTCCTATTTCAGCCTGAAAAATCTCTCCGGCGCAGTCATCTCCATAGCAATCGGAGCCATCGTATACATCTTTGTGATCCGAAAGTTTCTCATGGAAAAGACAGAAAAAGGCCAGACAAGATATGTGAACTGCTGGCCCTCCTGGTGGGATGTGGAAAATCTGATCTACCGCCCGGTGCTCCTTAGACTTCTAACCTTCGTGTGCCGTTTGGTTTTCCGAATACTGGACAGCCTGGTAGACACAGTGGTAGTAGTCCTGCGAAAGAGCATCTACCGCGACAGCCCTCTTCCCTATGAGCTGCCCGAAGGCAACGCCGTAACCGTCTTCCTTGGACGCGTCCTGAACTGGATCCGCGACCTCGGCAACGCCACCTGGAACCGAAAACACCCGGTAGAACGCGACTACGTCCACTACCTTGCCATGCGAAACGCCGAACGCAAACAGAGCAATATCGTGATCGAAAGAAGTATGTCCTTCGCCTTGCTGCTCCTCTGCGTAGGCTTCACACTGACCCTGTTCTATTTGATCTTATGGTAAAAGATTTGTAACGGAAAATAGAGAAAAGCAGCCGATTTGTTCATTAGGAAGATCGGCTGCTTATGAAAATAGAAAAGATTTAGCCTTTTTATTAATATAGCACTACAGAAATTTTAACAGTACCACAGGAAAACACAGGAGCCGGGGCAGCGGGGTTTGCCAGGGGCATTGGCAGATTTTCGCAGCTTCTGCGAGCATAGCGAAAGCCGCCTGCGCACTGTCTGAGCACATTTATGTGCAAGTTTGCGCAGGCGGCTTTCAATAGGCGGCGCAGCAGAAGCAGAAAATCAACAGCCCCTGGCGAACCCCGCTGCCCCGGCTCCGTCCCTTTTACTCCTTCTCTACATCAACTAAAAACAGCCCCCAAAGCCCCAAACAATCCAGCACTAGCAGCCCCCATAATAATACTAGCCAACACAACCCCCAGCATAACCGCCAAAACACTGGACTTAAAATCCATATCCAAAAGACTCGCCGCCAAAGTCCCCGTCCAGGCCCCTGTCCCCGGAAGCGGAATCCCCACAAACAGCATCAGCGCCACAAACAACCCGCGCCCCGCCTTCGCCTGAAGCTTCTTTCCACCCTTCTCGCCCTTTTCCAGGCAAAACGTAAAAAACTTCCCGATAAGCGGCTTATCCTTTCCCCACACCAAAACCTTCCGTGCAAAAAGAAAAATAATAGGCACCGGAATCATGTTCCCCAAAATAGCAATAATATAAGACGGCACAAGCGGCAACCCAAATCCAATGGCATAAGGAATCGCCCCTCTCAGCTCGATCAAGGGAACCATAGAAACAAGAAATACGATCAAATAGCTTTTCATAGAAATTCTCCTTAATAAGATTATGATACTGGTAGCAGCACTTCTAAAGATATGTATCTTATGAATCCTGAACCAATTATATGTTCAAACCGAACGCAACATTCATTATACAGGAAACCCTATAAGAAGAACAGAGGTAAAATATAAAAATTTCATAAGATATATCCAGAAATTTGTCGAACGATTTTTCTTTACCTTTTCGTTGTACTGTGTTACGATAGCTTTACAAAAATCTGTAGGAGAGCGTTTCGTTTCTCCTTCTCTTTTCACATCTCATTCTTTCACGCCCCGATCCGGAGCAGAGATCGCACCAAAACGTTTAAACAGGAGGATTCGTATGCAGAACAAACTACAACAGGTATTTCCAACAATCAAAAACCGTCGGGAGGTGATGGAAGAGATCCGGAACAATCCCCGGCTCATGAAAAACTTTCAGGAATGGTCCGGTCAGCAGCAGGAGTATTTCCTCAGTTTCGTCACAGGAGCCAAGGGCATAAAGCTCCTCTACGACTCCTTTTTCAAGGAGATCATGAACCCGGAAGCCGTGCCGGAGCGGATGGATCGTCTCCTATCACTGATTTTGAAAAAAGAAGTGAAGATCCTCCAGGTCCTGCCCGTTGACAATACCCGCCTGGGGGATGAAACGTCTCTGGTCATTATGGACATCGTGGTGAAGCTGGAGGACGGCAGCATCGTTGATGTGGAGGTTCAGAAGATCGGCTATCTCTTTCCAGGCCAGCGCAGCGCCTGCTATTCCGCCGACCTGCTGCTCCGCCAGTACAAAGCCGCACGTCAGAAGAAAAAAGAAAACCGAAAACGCTTTTCTTATAAGGATGTAAAGCCAGTCTACACCATTGTCTTTTTTGAAAAAAGCCCGAAGGAATTTCACGCTTTTCCCAATATCTACCTGCATAATTCCAGCCAGCAGACCGACACCGGACTGAAGCTGGAGCTGCTCCAGAATTTTGTGTTTATCCCCCTTGACATTTTCCGCAAAAATCTGCACAATAAAGGTATCACAAACGACCTGGACGCATGGCTTGCCTTCCTGAGCATGGACGACCCGGAGACTATTCTGGAGCTGATCCATTACCACCCGGACTTCAAAGCCATGTACAGCCACCTGTACGACTTGTGCGGGAATATAGAAAGGGTGATGGGGATGTTTTCAAAGGAACTGCAGGAAATGGATAAGAATACGGTCCAGCTCATGATCGATGAACTGCAGGATACCATCGATTCACAGAAGCAAACGCTTATTGATAAGGACAATATAATACTGGATAAAGAACGGATCATAGAGCAGCTTCAGCAGACCATAAGGGATATGAAAAAAGAACGGTAAACATATCTGTCAGAATGCAGAAATGGAAAAAAAGAGTGTTTCAAAGAAAGCGCGTAGTACGGGATTTTCCCGTGCTGCGCGTTTTCCGTCTGTTATTCTGCAGCCGGGACAGAAGAATATCTGTTGCGTTGAAATGCCTATGCGGAATCACTAAATTTTGAAACACGACCAGTTAGTTGAAATATAAAAATTTCATAATATATGCTTGACAAAGAGGCATGATAGGCATATAATACAAACAAATATATGAATAATTGTTCATATGAAAAACGAAAATCATAAAATAAAAAGGAGAAGCATCATGAAAAAGACTTACAAAATCGAGGTAGACTGTGCAAACTGCGCAAACAAAATGGAGGAAGCAGCGAACAACACTCCTGGCGTACAGAAGGCAACTGTAAACTTTATGACATTGAAGATGATCGTAGAGTTTGAAGACGGCCAGGATCCTAAGTTCGTTATGCCGGAAGTATTAAAGAACTGTAAAAAAGTAGAAGACGACTGTGAAATCTTTTTCTAATAAAATGGAGGCCCTAAAATGAATAAGAAGCAGAAAAAGGTCTTACTTCGGATTATTGTAGCAGCAGCGCTAATGGTGATTTTTTCGCTGCTTCCGTTGGAAGGATATCTGAGATTTATACTGTTTATGATACCATATCTTGTCATAGGCTACGATATCCTGAAAAAAGCATTTAAGGGAATTTTAAACAAACAGGTATTTGACGAAAACTTTCTTATGGCAATTGCCACTGTAGGTGCGATTATACTGGGAGACTACACAGAAGGCACAGCCGTTATGCTCTTTTATCAGATCGGAGAGCTTTTCCAGAGCTACGCCGTAGGAAAGAGTCGGAGAAATATCAGTGAGCTGATGGATATCCGGCCTGATTACGCAAACATCGAGCAGGATGGAGAGCTGACCCAGGTGGATCCGGATGAAGTGGAAATCGGAAGTATCATTGTCGTGCAGCCCGGAGAAAAAATTCCCATTGACGGTATCATCACAGAGGGGAGCTCCACCTTAAATACCAGCGCGCTCACTGGTGAAAGCCTGCCAAGGGATGCTGCAGCAGGAGATGAGGTGATCAGCGGCTGTATCAACATGACAGGCGTGCTGAAAATCCGTACTACAAAGGAATTCGGAGAATCCACAGTCTCCAAGATCCTGGATCTGGTTGAAAATTCCAGCTCCAAAAAATCGAGATCCGAAAACTTTATCTCAAAATTTGCTAAATACTATACTCCAGCCGTATGTTACGGCGCGGTTGCCCTGGCTGTTTTGCCGCCCCTTGTACGGATGCTGGCAATGGGGCTTTCTCCGGAATGGGGAGACTGGATCTACAGAGCACTTACGTTTTTGGTAATCAGTTGCCCCTGCGCTTTGGTAATCAGCATTCCATTAGGCTTCTTTGCCGGAATCGGCGGAGCCAGCAATCAAGGTGTACTGGTAAAAGGATCCAACTATCTGGAAACCCTTTCCCAGACAAAATATGTAGTTTTTGATAAAACCGGAACTATGACAAAGGGCGTATTCGAGGTAAGCGGAATCCATCACAGCAAGATGGAGCAGGAAAAGCTTCTGGAATATGCTGCCTATGCAGAGTGTTCCTCTTCGCACCCCATCAGCAAGAGCCTGCAGAAGGCATATGGAAAGCCTATCGACAGAAGCCGTGTCACAGACATTGAGGAAATCGGCGGAAACGGCGTAACGGCAAAGGTGGACGGTATTTCCGTAGCAGCCGGAAATGCCAAGCTGATGAAGCGTCTTGGTGTAGAATACCATGATTGCCACCAGGTAGGAACCGTGGTACACATCGCCATTGACGGAGAATATGCCGGACATATCCTGATCTCCGATATTATTAAGCCTCATGCAAAGGAAGCTATACAGGAGCTGAAAAAAGCCGGAGTAAACAAAATCGTTATGCTTACCGGCGATGCCAAAAATGTGGCAGAGCAGGTGGCGGCAGAGCTTGGGATCGACGAGGTCTACAGCGAGCTTTTGCCTGCCGACAAGGTAGCTAAGGTGGAGGCGCTTCTTTCCGGGAAAACCGAAAAAGAGAAACTTGCCTTTGTGGGAGACGGCATCAACGATGCGCCTGTACTCTCCAGAGCTGATATCGGAATTGCTATGGGAGCACTTGGTTCCGATGCAGCCATTGAGGCAGCAGACATTGTGCTTATGGATGACGACCCGCTGAAAATCTCAAAAGCCATTAAAATTTCCAGAAAATGTCTCCGCATCGTCTACGAAAACATTTACTTTGCGATTGGGATCAAGGTAATCTGTCTGGCTCTGGGAGCGCTGGGAATTGCAAACATGTGGATGGCGATCTTTGCGGACGTAGGAGTTATGGTGATCGCAGTGCTGAACGCCATTCGGACTCTGTTTGTGAAAAACCTGTAAAATTAATTAAAAAGAAAGGTAATTGGTGAAAGAATGGCAGAACAAGGTATTGAGGTATGCGATTCCTTTGAGGTGCATGAGAATCTTCTGGAAATTGTAAATAAAACAATGCCGGAGGAAACAGAGCTGTACGATCTGGCGGAGCTTTTCAAGGTTTTTGGGGACTCTACAAGAATCCGGATTCTGTTTGTGCTTTTTGAAACAGAGGTATGTGTATGCGACCTTGCAAAAGCCCTGAACATGACGCAATCCGCCATTTCCCACCAACTCCGCATCCTAAAGCAAAGCAAGCTCGTTAAAAACCGCAGGGAAGGAAAATCGATCTTCTACTCCCTGGCAGACGATCATGTGCGTACCATCATTGCCCAGGGGCGCGAACATATAGAAGAAGAGTGATACATTTCAGTACGAGATTAACTTGCAAAACCAGTAAAAGGCTGTGCAGCCATCAAAACTGCACAGCCTTTTTACGTTGTAAAACGAAATGCGGATCCGGAGTTGAGATAACATGCTTTTAGATGTAAAATAAAAAGACCAGGCGATTGCCTGTGTAAATGAAACGAAATGGAATAAATGCCATCAAGGAGGAAATGAATGCTTGAGATATATTATGCTGAGGATGATTTAGATATCGCGGAGAACGTGAAGACATATCTGGAATTTAGACAGATGGCAGTATCTGTATTTTATAGTATCGTTGATGCGAAACAAGCGCTTTTGAGAAAGCGTCCGGCACTCCTTTTGGTGGATCGGAATATGCCGGACGGAAATGGAGACGAATTGTGTAAATGGGTTCGCCGTTTATGGGGAAATCAGCTTCCGATTCTTTATTTAACGGTTCGGGGAGAAACTGCAGATATTGTTCAGGGGTTTCAGGATGGCGCAGACGATTATGTGGTAAAGCCTTTTGAACTGGAGGTGCTGCATTCCCGTATTCTTGCATTGCTGCGCCGAAGCGGGCAGACAAAGGAAACTCGGCTTTTCTGCGATCATCTTTTATTGGACACGGAAAAAATGTCGGTTTTCTGCGGTCAGGAGGAAATTATGTTAAGCAAGCCGGAATATCAACTGCTCCTTCTGCTGATGGAGAATAAAGGGAAAACAGTTACCAGAAAGCAGTTATTGGAACAGATATGGGACAGCAATGGAAATTATGTGAATGACAACACATTGACCGTTACCATGAAACGGATGCGGGAAAAATTACACAATCCGACCTGCCTGAAAACCATACGCAGTTTTGGGTATCGACTGGAGGAGAGCATATGACAGAGATAAGGAAACAGAGGTTAATGGTTTTGCTGCCAGTGCTGGTGTGTGTGATCAGTATCATTGGCGTATCGGTTTTCTGGCAGTATGAATACCGGCAGGCTGCCTTTGAGCGTGTTTCAAAATTTTGTGAAATCATCATAGAGGGGCATCCGGAAGCAGAGGGGCAGGTGCTTTCTGCTTTGAAGAAATATCACACACTGGCAGATCAGGAAGTGAAAGAAAGCCGATTTCTGGAGCAGTACGGATATCGAAATCATGAATTCTTCGAAGATGTTCCGTGGAACTTTTTAATTCCTTCTGTAGTTTTAATACTTTTGGTGATCTGTGGAGTTCTATTTGCCATTTGGTATCTGAATAGACGTAACCGAATGCGAATAGCGGAATTGACAAGGTATCTGGAGCAGGTAAATGTTGGGGCTGCCGGAACAGTCATACAGATGAAGGAAGATGAATTTTCCCATCTACAGGATGAGATGTATAAGACAGTTACTTCCCTATACCAGACAAGGGAGGCGGCGGTACAGGAAAAAGCAAATTTTGCAGATAATCTGGCGAATATCGCTCACCAGCTAAAGACACCGATCACTGCAGCATTTCTTTCTCTTCAGCTTATGAAGAAAACAACACCGAATGTTTATGGGGAGCAGATTGAAAGACAGTTGGAACGGTTAAACAGATTAGAGGAGTCGCTGTTGACACTCTCTAAGATTGATGCAGGTACTTTGCATTTAGAATTTTCACAGGTGGATATCTATACTGCTTTGAACCTAGCAGCGGAAAATCTGAATGATTTGCTGATGAAAGAAAATATTTCTGTGGATATCCCAGATAATGGGTGTATTGAAATCTATGGGGATATGGAGTGGACAATGGAGGCACTTATGAATTTGGTGAAAAATTGCATGGAGCATTCTAAACATGGAGGAACGATACATTGTGATTATTCCAGTAATCCGCTTTATGTGGAAATTTTGATATGGGATGATGGAGAGGGCTTTCGGGCAGAAGATATACCATATCTTTTTGAGCGGTTTTATCGGGGAAAAGGCGCCGCCGGAAATGGGATAGGGATTGGATTATCCCTGGCGCGTTCTATTTTTGAATTGCAAAATGGAAATATTACTGCCCGGAATCTGTGGTCAGGCGGGGCTTGTTTTGAAATAAGAATCTATGCGCACTCGTCGGAGACACATGATTTTGGAAAAATCATGTACAGTCACTGAGATGTCACTTTCCTTTGTTATAATGTGGCTTGTAAGATCATGCAAATCATTTTTTTGAGTGGCAGTGGATATCGGCCTATAACAAGAAGGAGAGAATGTGATGGAAATACTAAAATGCGACGGGATCAGAAAAGTATATGGTTCTGGTGAAAACCAGGTTACGGCTTTAGACCGGATTGACCTGTCTGTGGACAAAGGGGAGTTTGTTGCCATTGTAGGCGCATCTGGTTCTGGAAAATCTACGCTTTTACATATTCTTGGCAGCGTGGATCAGCCGACAGAAGGAAAAGTCATTGTGGAAGGAACGGATATTTCTACCATGAACAGGACGCAGTCTGCAATTTTTCGGCGCAGGAAAGTGGGACTGGTCTATCAGTTTTATAACCTGATTCCCACACTTACCATTCGGAAAAATATCCTCATGCCGCTTTTGCTGGATAAGAGAAAGCCAAATCAGGAGTATTTTGAACAGGTAGTCAATACATTGGGTATTGCTGACAAACTGGATTTTCTTCCTGACCAGTTATCAGGAGGTCAGCAGCAGCGTGCAGCCATAGCAAGGTCCTTGATCTACCGTCCGGTTCTCCTGCTCGCCGATGACTGTGAGATAATAGGACTAACAAGGAAAAACCCAATAAAATCAAGGGTTCTACCATGTTAGTTCTATTTTTTTGACCGAAAATGAACATGATTTTATGGATTGAGAAAGGAGATCCCGTCAGTGATTGACTGATTAAAATATAGAAAGATAAGGTAGTATGAGGAAGGGTGTATTATCAGAAGATAAAAAAAAATACTCAAAAAAGGAAAGTTAAAGAAAGGATAAGAATAATGAGTAGAGAAGTCATGAAGAAAACAATATTGCCGATGTTGTTTTTGGCAATCTGGATTTGGATCGCATATAATTTTTGTACATCTTTAGGACAGGATGAATGGTGGAAAATATGGATGGTTATTGGAATGCCATACGGAATACATAGAATGTGTGTATGGTTATTACCTAAGAACTTTGATATAGGTGGAACCGCCGGAGTTTGGGTAATAAATATACTATTAGGTTGTTTGATTGGTGAAGTGGTAGTTATATGGTATGTATTACGTGCCGTTTATGTTTTGTTTAAATATCTTGTATATCTGTTAAGATAAATAATTTCATGATTTTATCCTTGGCTTCCCCCACCTTATCGCAAAATTAAGAACCATACCACAAAATAGAAAATACGATTGTACCTTTTTACAAAAGGTCAACGTATTGTGCAATTAAGGTACTATAATAACAGATATGTTTCATGCCGACCAAAAGATGCGCTGTTTTAACACATTGTTCACGAAAAATCAATCGCAAGGGATTGACTTTGAATCGAAATCATGCTATTGTTATTTGCATAAAGGAGGTGTTGAGATGTCAGAACCAAATTCTTGGGGGTTTCTGTTGAAACAAATTAATGATGAAGTTTCCAGACGGGCTAATAATGCGATGCGCTCTTATGATATGACCGTTGTACAGATGAATGCCCTGAATATATTGATGAAATCGTTTGAAAAAAAGCTGTCGTTAAAAGAGTTGGAACATTCTTTACATGTTGCCCAATCTACGGCTGCTGGTATTGTTGTCCGTTTGGAACAAAAGGGGTTTGTGGAAAGCTTTGGCGATCCTAATGATAAGCGTATTAAGCTTGTCAGCATTACCCAGGCAGGAGAAGATTGCTGGCTGGCAGCGGAAGCAGAACGAAAGCGGGAAGAGGAACTGATGGTGTCGGAGTTGACCGACGCAGAGAGAGATATCTTACTGCTCCTCCTGCAAAAGGTGTGGGATGCATTGAAATAAAAAAGAAAATCTGCCGATGCGCAGATTTTCTTTTAGAACAAATCGATCGCATACTATTAACAGCTAGCGAACGAAAGAAAGGAGATTCATTTATGATAAAAACACTATTCAGACAAATTGGGGAATATAAACGGGATTCTATCCTGACCCCTGTTTTCACAGCGCTTGAGGTGCTGATGGAAATTTTGATTCCCTTTGTCACAGCATCTATTATTGACAAAGGAATTGAAGCAGGAGATATGCAGAAGGTGTGCCTGTATGGAACTGTAATGCTTTTGCTGGCGTTTCTAAGCCTGTTCTTTGGAATTCAGGCAGGACGCTTTGGAGCTTCTGCTTCAACCGGCTTTGCCTGCAACCTGCGGGACAGTATGTATGAGAACATTCAGACGTTCTCCTTTTCCAATATCGACAAATTCAGCACTGCCGGATTGGTTACAAGAATGACTACCGATGTTACAAACTTGCAAAATGCCTATCAGATGATTCTGAGGATTGCAGTCCGGGCACCGCTGATGCTGATATGCAGCATGATCATGTGCTTTATTATTAACGTACAGCTTAGTATGGTGTTCCTTGTTGCCCTGGTTTTTCTCAGTTGTGCCCTGATTTTTATTATGAGCAGAACCACCCCGTTATTTAATATATTTTCTCGGAGTTTTAAACCTTGATTTTCAGGGCTTTTTTCTTTGCTCATTTCAAAAATCCCCCCATTTTTT
>NZ_CAXSVO010000047.1:0-17885 GCF_964240875.1 Ruminococcus sp. 5_1_39BFAA
TTGCATAAAAGCAGCTTCGCACCTGCGATTCTCGGCGAATTTGCCGCATTGTAAAAAAGAAAGAGCGATGTTATAATAGGCGAAAAGAGCGTAAAACAAGGCTGCAGCCTTATTGTGCAAAGAACTGAAAAAGAAAAGGAGGATTTTCCATGAGTAAAAAAGTATATATTTTTCTGGCAGACGGTTTTGAAGATATTGAAGGACTGACGGTGGTAGACTTAATGCGCAGAGCAGGAGTTGAGATCACCACTGTATCTATCAAGGAAACAAAGGAAGTCACCACTTCCCATAATATTCCACTGCTTACGGACGCAGTTTTCGGGGAAACAGACTTTTCCGATGCGGATATGCTGGTGCTGCCGGGCGGAATGCCGGGGACAAAATATCTTGGAGCCTATAAACCCCTTACGGATCTTTTGGAAAGCTTCTATAATAAAGGCGGAAAAATCGCAGCGATCTGTGCAGCGCCTACCGTGTTTGCTTCACTGGGCTTTTTAAAAGGAAGAAAAGCAACGGCATATCCATCCTGCATGGCTGATCTGGGCGATGCCGTTCGTTCTGAGGAAAAGGTGGTAATTGACGGTAATGTAACCACCAGCCGTGGACTTGGTACAGCCATTGATTTCAGCCTTTCCCTGATCGCACAGCTTCTTGGAGAAGAAAAAGCAGAGGAAATCGCGGAGTCTATAGTTTATGGTCGTTGAAAAACGTTGAAAACCCTGTATTTCTGCGAAAAAATACTGGCGTTTTTGAAATTCTTATGCTATACTACTACAATGACTGTAATTATAGGGAAGTATCCATTATATAGAGGAATATCCCTGAAAGCATAAAAGAAAAAAACAGCAATGCTGTTACCGGTCAATTGGAGCACATTGCAATCACATTTTACCTGAATATTAAGGAGGAACACGAAAATGAGTTTACAGGTGGAGAAAATGGAGAAAAACATGGCGAAGCTTACCATCGAGGTTTCCGCCGAGGATTTAGACAAGGCAATGGAGAGAGCATACCAGAAACAGAAGAGCAAAATCACTCTTCCTGGCTTCCGTAAAGGCAAAGCTCCGAGAAAAATGATCGAGCGCATGTACGGCAAGGGAGTTTTCATGGAAGATGCTGTAAATGCACTGGTACCGGAGCACTACAGCAAGGCTCTTGACGAATGCGACCTTGAAATCGTTTCCCAGCCGGATATCAACGTAACCCAGATGGAGCCAGGAAAAGCTCTCATCTTCACAGCAGAAGTAGCTGTAAAACCTGAAGTAACACTTGGCGAATATAAAGGCGTAGAGGTTCCGAAGGCAGAGATCACTGTAACGGACGAGGAAGTTGACGCAGAAGTTAAGAAAGAGCAGGAGAAAAACTCCAGAACAGTTACCGTAGAAGACCGTGCAGCAGCAAAAGATGATATCGTAACCATCGATTTCGAAGGCTTCACAGACGGTGTTGCATTTGAGGGCGGAAAGGGAACCGATTACCCGCTTACCCTTGGCTCAGGCACCTTCATCCCTGGCTTCGAGGATCAGTTGATCGGTGCAAACACCGGTGACCACGTAGAAGTAAAGGTTACCTTCCCGGAGGAATATCAGGCAAAAGAGCTTGCCGGAAAAGAAGCAGTATTCCAGTGCGATGTTAAGAAGATCGAAGCAAAAGAGCTTCCTGAGCTTGACGATGATTTTGCAAAGGATGTTTCTGAGTTTGACACTCTTGCAGAGTACAAAGAAAGCTTAAAGAAAAACTTAACAGAAAAGAAAGAAAAAGAAGCTGCAACCGAGAAAGAGAACGCAGCAATTGATAAAGTAATCGAGAATGCACAGATGGATATTCCGGAACTGATGATCCAGAGCCAGGCTCGTCAGATGATGGATGATTTCGGCAGAAGAATGCAGTCCCAGGGCTTATCCATGGATCAGTACTTCCAGTTCACTGGAATGACCGCTGAAAAGATGCTGGAGGATATGAAACCGCAGGCATTAAAGAGAATCCAGACAAGACTTGTCCTGGAGAAGGTTGCAGAGGTTGAGAACATCCAGCCGTCTGAGGAAGAAGTAGAAGCAGAGATCGCTAAGATGGCAGAAGCCTACAAGATGGAAGCAGACAAGATCAAAGAGCTTCTTGGCGATGCTGAGTTAGATCAGATGAAGAAAGACATGGCTGTACAGAAGGCTGTAACCGTGATTGCTGAGGCTGCAAAAGAGGTTTAAAAATTTCATCTGACGCCTATAATAAGAAAAGAGGGAATTTATGAGTTTAGTGCCATATGTCATTGAACAGACAAGCAGGGGGGAAAGAAGCTACGATATTTATTCCAGGCTTCTGAAGGACAGGATTATTTTTCTGGGAGAGGAAGTAAACGATGTAAGCGCCAGCCTTGTGGTGGCTGAACTGCTTTTCCTGGAGGCAGAGGATCCGGGAAAGGACATCCAGTTATACATCAACAGCCCGGGAGGATCCGTGACAGCAGGCATGGCCATTTACGATACCATGCAGTATATCAAGTGCGACGTTTCCACCATTTGTCTCGGAATGGCTGCCAGCATGGGTGCATTCCTTCTGGCAGGCGGTACAAAGGGCAAGAGATTCGCTCTGCCCAACTCTACGATCATGATTCACCAGCCATCCGGCGGTGCACAGGGGCAGGCTACAGAGATACAGATCGTAGCTGACCATATCGCAAAGACAAAGAGAACTTTAAATGAGATTCTGGCAGCGAACACCGGACAGCCTATTGAGGTTGTTGAGCGCGACACTGACCGTGACAATTACATGTCTGCGGAGGAGGCGAAAGCCTACGGCTTAATTGACGGTGTGGTAATGCACAAGTAATCATGCGAAAGAAAAGACTCCTGAAAAACCAGGAGTCTTATCTTGCTTAATACCAAAACTTTAATTATGAAAGGAAAAGTTAGAAATCCATGGCAGAAAAGATAAGAGAAGGAAGAATCAGATGTTCCTTTTGCCAGAAAACCGAGGACCAGGTGAGAAAATTGATTGCCGGACCCAACGGCGCATTTATCTGTGATGAATGTGTGGGAATCTGTGCGGAGATCATAGAGGAGGAGCTGGATGGAGTATACAGCCAGGAAGACATTCTGGATTCGGAAATCAACCTGCTGAAACCGGAAGAAATACACGGTATCCTGGATGACTATGTGATTGGGCAGGATGAGGCAAAAAAAGCTCTCTCCGTAGCTGTTTATAACCATTATAAGCGTGTAACTGCGTCCAGAAATCTGGACGTGGAGCTGCAGAAGAGCAATATCCTGATGCTTGGACCTACAGGTTCCGGCAAGACGCTCCTTGCCCAGACCCTTGCCAGACTTCTGAACGTGCCGTTTGCCATTGCAGATGCTACCACATTGACAGAAGCCGGATATGTGGGCGAGGATGTGGAGAACATTCTGCTGAAGATCATTCAGGCGGCAGACTGGGACATTGAGAGAGCACAATATGGAATTATCTATATTGATGAGATTGATAAAATAACGAAAAAATCCGAGAATGTGTCTATCACCCGTGACGTATCGGGAGAGGGCGTTCAGCAGGCTCTGCTGAAAATCCTGGAGGGAACGGTTGCCAGCGTACCGCCTCAGGGCGGCAGAAAGCACCCGCACCAGGATTTTATCCAGATCGATACCACTAACATTTTGTTTATCTGCGGCGGCGCTTTTGACGGTCTGGAAAAGATCATCGAATCCAGACAGGATACTAAGGCGATCGGATTTGGCGCTGAGGTAGCCACAAAAGAGGACAAAAACGTAGGTGAACTTTTGAAGGAAGTAATGCCGGAGGATCTGATCAAGTTCGGTCTGATTCCTGAGTTCGTGGGAAGGGTTCCGGTAGTGGTAACCCTTGACAGCCTGGATGAGAGCGCACTGATCCGTATTTTGAGAGAGCCGAAAAACTCTCTTACAAAGCAGTATCATAAGCTGTTTGAGTTGGACGGAGTGGAACTTGATTTCAATGAGGATGCCCTGGAAGTGATGGCGAAACGTTCTCTGGAGAGAAAAACAGGAGCCAGAGGTCTGCGTGCCATCATGGAGACCACCCTGATGGATCTGATGTACAAAACACCATCCGACAATACGATCCGAAAATGTATCATAACAAAAGAAGCTGTTGAAGGCACCGGGGAACCGGAGATCATTCACGGGGAAGTGCCTGCACCTCCCGCAAGGAGAAACCAGCGCACCCGGAAAAAGGGAAAGCCTGAGACAGCCTGAGAAGGGACTGACAATACATGAGTGACCCAATTACCACATTGCCGACAATTGCCCTTCGGGGAACGACGATCCTTCCGGGGATGATCATTCACTTTGACGTGAGCCGGGAACGTTCTGTCAAAGCAATTGAAGAGGCAATGCTGCATGACCAGAGGATTTTTCTGATCACCCAAAAGGACCCGGAAATCGAAACACCAGGTTTTCAGGACTTGTATCAGGTAGGAACGATTGCTTTTATTAAACAGGTCATAAAGCTTCCAAAAAACCTTCTTCGTGTTCTTGTTGAGGGGACTGAGAAGGCGGAGCTGCTGAAATTGGAGCAGGAGCTTCCCTATATTAAGGCAGAGACTTTTCCGTATGGACAGGATGAGGATATCCTTCCATCTTCCATGAAGGAGGCTATGTTCCGAAGTATCCGGGAGCTTTTCCATAAGTATTGCGGGGAAAGCGGCAAGATCAGCAAGGAACTGGTCGCCCAGATCCTGAATATTACCGAAGTGGAGGAACTGATCGAGCAGATTTCCATCAACCTTCCTCTTTCCTGGCAGAACAAGCAGAAGCTGTTGGAGGCTGGCTCCATTGGGGAAAGCTATGAGATCCTTGGGGCAATCCTGAGCAATGAGATCGATGTGCTGCAGATCGGCAAGGATTTGCAGAAGAAGCTGAAAAGCCGTATTGATAAAAATCAGAGAGAATATATTCTGAGGGAACAGTTAAGACTGATCCGAGAGGAGCTCGGAGAGGAAAACACTGCCGACGATGCGCAGGAGTTTCGCAAAAAGGTTAAAAAGCTCCAGGCATCCAATGAGGTAAAGGAAAAGATCCTTAAAGAAATAGACCGTTTCAAGAGTATGAATAATAATGCCGCCGAGAGCAGTATTCTGCGGGGATATATCGAAACCATGCTGTCGCTGCCCTGGGATAAGCGTTCGCAGGATTCAGACGATTTAAAAGAAGCATGGAAAATCCTTCAGGACAGCCATTATGGTCTGAAGGAGGTAAAAGAGCGGATCATGGAATTTTTATCCGTCCGCAAGCTTACAAGTAAGGGAAAAAGTCCGATCCTTTGTCTGGTGGGTCCTCCGGGAACCGGAAAAACCTCCATTGCAAAGGCTGTGGCTGAGGCTCTGCACAAAGAATATGTCCGGATCTGTCTGGGCGGAGTCCGGGATGAGGCTGAGATCCGGGGACACAGAAAGACTTATGTGGGTGCCATGCCAGGCAGGATCACGGTAGCTCTGCAGCAGGCGGGAGTCAGCAACCCGTTGATGCTTCTGGATGAGATTGACAAGACCAGCAGCGATTACAAGGGAGATACGGCTTCTGCACTTCTGGAGGTGCTTGACCCGGAGCAGAACAGTCATTTCCAGGACCATTACGTGGAAGCTCCCCAGGATTTGTCAGAGGTACTTTTTATAGCCACTGCAAACGATGTCCAGGGAATCCCAAGACCCCTTCTGGACCGTATGGAGCTGATCGAGATTGCCGGCTATACGGAAAATGAGAAGGAGCACATTGCCAAAAAACATCTGATTCCAAAGCAGATGGAGATCAACGGCATTCCGAAAGGCAGCCTTTCCATCCAAAACGGCGCCCTGCGGAAAATGATTAACAATTATACAAAAGAAGCCGGTGTCCGTTCTCTGGAGCGCAGCATCGGACAGATCTGCCGCAAGACAGCCAGAGCTATTATGGAGGAGGGTAAGGAAAAGGTAACCGTCACAGGCAAAAACCTTTCCAATTACCTGGGCAAAGAAAAGTATAATTACATGATGGCAAACAAAAAAGACGAGGTGGGCATTGCCAGAGGCCTTGCGTGGACGCAGGTGGGCGGAGACACCCTTCAGATAGAAGTCAATGTGATGCCCGGAAAGGGCGAGCTTTTGCTGACAGGGCAGCTTGGAGATGTGATGAAGGAGTCTGCACAGGCAGGCATCAGCTACATCCGTTCCGTAGCTGCTGATTACGGCGTAGACCAGGAGTTTTTCCAGGAAAATGACATCCATGTACATATCCCGGAAGGCGCAGTGCCGAAGGACGGTCCTTCTGCGGGAATCACAATGGCAACAGCGATGCTATCGGCAATCGTGAAGGAGCCTGTGCGGGCTGACCTTGCCATGACAGGAGAAATCACCCTGCGGGGTCGTGTACTTGCCATTGGAGGCCTGAAGGAAAAGCTTTTGGCTGCGAAATATGCGAAAATTAAGGAAGTGCTGGTTCCAAAGGAGAATAAACCGGATATCGAGGAAATGGACAGCGAAATCACAGAGGGACTGAAGATTTCCTTTGTGGAAACCATGGAAGATGTTCTGGAAAAAGCACTGGCGGGAAATCATAAGTAAGAGAGGAAACCTATGATTATCAAAAACGTATCACTGGATATCGTCTGCGGAATCACCAGCAAGCTGCCGGTTACGGGAAGACCGGAGGTGGCTTTTGCCGGAAAATCAAATGTGGGGAAATCCTCCCTGATCAACGGCCTGATGAACCGGAAGTCTCTGGCACGGACCAGCGCCCAGCCGGGTAAAACCCAGACCATTAATTTTTACAATATAAACGAGTGTATCTACCTGGTAGACCTTCCGGGTTACGGGTATGCAAAGGTTGCCCAGTCCGAAAAGGAAAAATGGGGCAAAATGATAGAGAATTACCTTCATGCATCAAAGGATCTGAAAGCGGTGTTTCTGCTGATCGACATCCGACATGAGCCTTCCGCAAACGATAAGATGATGTATGACTGGATCATACACAATGGCTACGAGCCTATCATCATTGCTACAAAGCTGGATAAGCTGAAACGCAGCCAGGTGCAGAAAAACATAAAAATGATAAAAGAAGGGCTGAAGCTCCGCCCGGGAAGTAGCATTATTCCTTTTTCGTCTGTGACGAAGCAGGGACGTGAGGAAATCTGGGCGCTGATAGACGAGCTGACCGGGATGGCTCCGGCAGCTACCGATGAGGCCGACAAGGACCGAAAAACAGAGACAAAATAAGAGGACAAAAACATGGGAATTATCAAGGCGTTCAAGCTGGGATTTGACTATCTCAAGTATGATGAGGACGGCAATGTGCAGGACACGCAGCGCGCCGTCAATGATGTAAACCTGGACATTGAAGCCGGCGATTTCGTAGCGATTCTGGGACATAACGGTTCCGGCAAATCCACGCTGGCAAAGCACATGAATGCGCTGCTGCTTCCATCGGAGGGAACGATCTGGGTGGACGATATGGACACCTCAAAGGAGGAGGAGCTGTGGAAGATCCGCCAGAAGGCAGGAATGGTTTTCCAGAACCCTGATAACCAGATCATTGGAACTGTGGTGGAAGAGGATATTGGATTCGGCCCGGAAAACATGGGCATCCCCACAGAGGATATCTGGAAAAGGGTGGACGAAGGACTGAAAAAAACGGGAATGACGGCCTACCGCCATCACTCGCCAAATAAGCTGTCCGGCGGTCAGAAGCAGCGTGTGGCAATTGCAGGCGTAGTGGCAATGAGACCTCAGTGTATCGTTCTGGACGAGCCAACTGCCATGCTTGACCCAAATGGCCGCAAGGAAGTTCTGGAGGCTGTATCAGAGCTGAATAAAAAAGAAAACGTAACCGTCATCCTTATCACCCATTACATGGAGGAGGTTATCCATGCAAACAAGGTGTATGTGATGGACAGCGGTAATATTGTGATGCAGGGAACACCGAAGGAAATCTTTTCCCAGGTGGAAACACTGAAAAAATACCGCCTGGATGTCCCGCAGGTAACGCTGCTTGCTCATGAGCTTCGCTTAGCCGGCGTGGATATTTCTGAGGGGATCCTGACAAAGGAAGAATTGGTAGGTGCGTTATGTCGATAGAGTTAAAACATGTGACTTATACTTACGGTCCGGGGACTGCCTATGAGATCCACGCCTTAAAGGACATTAACCTCACCATCCCGGACGGGCAGTTTATTGGTGTGATCGGTCATACCGGAAGCGGAAAATCTACTTTGATCCAGCATTTCAATGCCCTGATCCAGCCCACATCAGGAGAAATCCTCTATAACGGCGAAAACATCTGGGCGGAAAGCTATAACCGCCGCGTACTTCGAAGCGAGGTGGGCCTTGTATTCCAGTATCCGGAACACCAGCTTTTTGAAAATGATGTACTTTCCGATGTATGCTTTGGACCTATGAACCAGGGATTATCCCGGGAAGAAGCCGAAATCGAGGCAAAAAAAGCCCTGGCACAGGTGGGTGTAAAAGAAAAGAATTACGGAAAATCCCCCTTTGAGCTGTCTGGCGGACAGAAAAAAAGAGTGGCGATCGCAGGCGTTCTTGCCATGAACCCCAAGATCCTCATTCTGGACGAGCCAACCGCAGGACTTGACCCTCAGGGAAGAGACGACATCCTGGATCAGATCGCAGAGCTTCACAAGGTAAGAGGCATCACGATCATCCTCGTTTCCCACAGCATGGAAGACATTGCGAAATATGTAGAACGTCTCATTGTTATGAATCACGGCGAGGCCGTCTACGACGACACCCCAAAAGCCGTATTTTCCCATTACAAAGAGCTGGAATCCATGGGCCTTGCAGCCCCGCAGATCACCTATATCATGCACGCTCTGCTGGAACATGGACTGGACGTTGACCCCGATGCAACTACCGTAGAGGAAGCCAGAGAGAGCATACTGGAAGCACTGAAAAAACGAAAGCGGCAGAATCAGACAGGAGGACAGGAAAATGATTAGAGACATTACAATCGGACAATACTATCCTGCAGACTCCATCCTGCACAGACTGGACCCCAGAACAAAATTCATGGGAACACTGGCCTTCATCATATCCGTGTTCCTGTTCCACACCTTCCCAGGCTACGCAGTTGCAACCATTTTCCTGGCAGCTATGATCGCCCTGTCCAAAGTACCTGTAAAATTTATCTTCAAGGGCCTAAAAGCAATCTTCATGCTTCTGATCATAACCGTCATTTTCAACATCATCCTGACCCCTGGAGAAGTCCTGTGGAAGCTGGGCTTCCTTAAAATTACAAAAGAAGGCCTGACCCTTGCCGGAACCATGGCGATCCGTTTAGTCTACCTGGTCATCGGCTCATCCATCATGACCCTCACCACCACCCCCAACCAGCTAACGGACGGCCTGGAGCGCCTCCTGCGCCCCCTGAACAAAATCCACGTCCCGGTACACGAAATCTCCATGATGATGTCCATAGCCCTGCGCTTCATCCCCATCCTCCTGGAGGAAACAGACAAAATCATGAAAGCCCAAATAGCCAGAGGCGCTGACTTCGAAAACGGAAACCTGATCCAGAAGGCCAAAAACATGGTCCCCCTCCTGGTCCCCCTCTTCATTTCCGCCTTCCGCCGCGCCAACGACCTGGCCATGGCCATGGAAGCCCGCTGCTACCACGGCGGCACCCACCGCACCCAAATGAAACCCTTATGTTACAAAAAACGCGACCATGCCGCCTACGCCCTCATGCTCGCCTACCTGGCAATCGGCGTTGCCTTCCGAATCGTAGGAATCTAAATCAAAATATTAGCTCATTTTATCAATACGCCCCACTGTTACCCTACCCTACCACCCACTACACATGCTCTCCCAAGGAAACAATTCGAGCAGCAAAGCGGGGCCAACAGGGGGAGCGCGAGGGGGCATGCGGCCTTCGCAACTCCGAGCTTGCCCCCTCGCAGGTTTTATCATTTTTTTACAAAAAAAGGAGCCCCTCCATGAAACGAATCGCCCTAATCGTCGCCTACGACGGCACCAACTACTGCGGCTGGCAGACCCAGCCCAACGGCATCACCATCCAAGGCGTTCTAAACGAAACCCTCTCAGAATTACTGGGAGAGCAAATCGAAACCATAGGCGCCAGCCGTACCGATGCCGGTGTGCACGCTTATGGAAACGTAGCAGTATTTGACACAAATACCCGCATCCCCGGCGAAAAAATCTCCTACGCCCTAAACCAGCGTCTCCCGGACGACATCCGCATCCAGCTCTCCGAGGAAGTGGAACCCGACTTCCACCCACGCTACTGCGACAGCGAAAAAACCTATGAATATCGCATCCTGAACCGCAAATTCCCCGTCCCCACAGAGCGCTTATACTCCTATTTTTATCACTATAAACTGGACGAAACCAAAATGCGCGAAGCCACCTCTTACCTAATCGGCAAGCATGACTTCGCCAGCTTCTGCGGCTCAAAAGCCCAGGTAAAAACCACGATCCGCACCATCACCTCCATGGATGTGTGGCGCGATGGCGACATGGTCACCATCCGTGTAACCGGAACCGGATTCCTCTACAACATGGTCCGCATCATCTCCGGAACCCTGATTGAAATAGGAAACGGCCAATACCCGCCTGAACGGATAAAGGCCATTTTAGATGCCTGCGACCGGGAAGCTGCCGGACCAACTGCCCCTGCCCACGGACTTACATTGATAGGAATACAGTTTTTTTAAAAAATTATTTTCAGCACTGTTTGCATTGTAAAAGCTTCTGCATTTGCATAATTCCCTTTTCCTGGGAAGTAATGATCGCCTCCAAAATTGGGCATAACTCCGGGCAAATGTCGTACTGCAGAGCATTCCTTGACATTCGGATGGCACCTCTGTGGTGCGGGATCATTTCCCTCATGAAATCATCGCTGATCTGATTGTCGTAGCAGGCGCTGCCCATGTCTGCAAACATGGTGGTCATGATCTGTGCATTTTTTCGCTGATACAAAAAGATATCTCTGTCTGAATTACAGATTTTCCCGCATGAACAGAAAGCATCTTCCATATTTTTTATACTTTTCGTCTGCTCCGCAATAATTTGCGATGCGATGTGGATCAAAGGGGTACAGGTTGTATATTTCAGGATGTTTTCTGACATTTGGATAGCAGCCCGGTGATGGGGGATCATCTGAATGATGAAATTCTGGGAAATGCTGTCCTTTAACTCAATATCTGTCATCGCATGGATCATGGTGTCCAGGATATTATAAAACCGGAACAGATACTCCTTTGTATTATCATGCAACAGACACCGCATATTTTGAATACTCCCTGGAGGATTCAGAATGTTGCTTTATTATATGTCCGGAGAGGAAAAGTGTTCATGAATAAACTCTGTCAACCTGGATGACTGCGAAAAAACGTCTGTCAGGAAGCTGGCGAACACGCTGCTTCAGCATGTTGGTTATTTCCACATCAGTCATCCGACAGTCATAAGGTACCGCCACATCAAAAATCAGGTTGGTGTGCGTATTACCCTCAACCATGCGGAAATCGTGAATCGTCAGTCTGGAATCCAGAGCTTTAGCCATATCCAGAACCTGTTGATGAAGGCGATTAACTTCCTCGTTGTCGGTTACGATGGGGTCCATATGTATGGTTGCAGAGCAATTAAGCTTTTGCTGCAGTTCGTGTTCAATATTGTCAATCTCATCATGGATGGTAAGAAGATCTCCATCTGCAGAAACCTCTGCGTGAAGGGAAATCATCAGTCTTCCCGGACCATAGTCATGCACAATGAGATCGTGGATTCCATGCACGATCGGATGAGCTATTACAAGCTGTTCAATATGTTCTACAAGATCTTTTTCCGGGGCTTTTCCAAGGAGAGGGTCCATGGTGTCTTTCATGGTTGTGATTCCCGTATAGAAAATAAAGATTCCGACCAGTACACCGAACCATCCGTCCAGAATAACACCGGTAAGCTGGCTGATTATCGTCGCGATCAGGACCAGTGTAGTGGAGATGGTATCGCTCAAACTGTCGCTGGCAGTAGCCTGCATGGCGGTACTGTTGATTTTTTTGCCAATAGACCGATTGTAGAAGCACATATAAAATTTTGTCAGAATGGAAAGGATCAGGATGGAAAGAATTAAGGGACTGCTTTCAATGGCTTCCGGGTGCAAAATTTTTTCTACAGAGGACTTGATCAGTTCAAATCCCATGATTAAAATTGCTACGGATACAAAAAGTCCGGAGATATATTCCATCCGTCCGTGACCAAAAGGATGTTCAGGGTCAGGCTTTTGACCGGAAAGCTTAAAGCCGATCAGGGTAATGATTGAGGAGCCTGCATCAGATAGGTTATTAAAGGCATCCGCTGTGATAGCGATGGAACCGCTTAAGGTTCCTGCCAGCCACTTTCCGATAAAAAGAAGAATATTCAATCCTATGCCGACAGCACCGCACAGCATCCCGTATGCCTGACGGACATCCGGTGACTGGTAATCGGTAGGATTTTTAATAAATAATCGTGATAAAAAAGATACCATATATTTTACCTCGTAATTTTATGCAAAAGTCTTTTGCATATACTATGTTATTTAACAAATATTATCACTAAATGGAGAAAATAGCTATCTTAAATTTTATTTAAGTGGGGGAAGAGAATGAAGGAGCGGAAAAATGAAGCCGTATTTATGGCAGTTGTTGTTTTGTTCTGGTTTGCGCAGTACATCTACATTCCATTCCAGACTACATATCTTTCAGGTGCAGGCGCAGCGGCAAGCACGGTGGGCACAATCGTAGGTGCTTATGGTATGGCGCAGATGATATTGCGCCTCCCTGTAGGAGTAAGTGCGGACCGGGTGGGAAGACATAAACCCTTTATTATGATCGGGGCACTGGCAGCAGGAGGTGCATCACTGGTAAGAGTATTATGGTGCAACGGCGTGGGATTTTTGACTGGGAATCTTCTCTCGGGGCTGGCGTCTGCCATGTGGATTTCCTTTATGATATTTTATACGGGAAAATACACGGCAAAAGAGCAGCAGTCGGCAACCGGACGGATCGTTATGTTTAACAATCTGGGAATACTCCTGGGATTTACTGCGAGCGCCCTGCTTTATGCAAAAATAGGCATGGGAAAAATCTGTATTCTTAGCGTGGCAGCAGGGTGTGCTGCGTTTTTACTGTCTTTACTGCTGAGGGAACCGGAAGCCACAGGCGGCGGATATACGGTTCGTGAACTACTCTGCGTATGCAAAGGAAGACAGTTATGGATGTTTGCACTGGTGGCTTTGATTCAACAAGGCGTACAGTTGACCACCACCATGTCCTTTACCAATCAGATATTGAAAAACGCTGGTGCTACCGATGGGGTTGTAGGGATTTCTTCTATAATATATATGATATCAGCGGTTTTGTTTGCGGCATTTGCATCCTCTGAGATTTGCGGGAAAAAGGGACCGGGATTCTGGATACCGGTGGTACTTTGCGTGGTAGCGGCTTATTGCATCCTGGCACCTATTGCGGGAAGTGTTCCTGTGATCCTGGTTCTGCAGATTTTGCCGGGAATGTCTACCGGTATACTTTTTTCCTATGCAACATCCGAAGCCATGCAGGGAATCCCGGCTGAGAAAAAATCAACGGCTATGGGCTTTTTCCAGGCTGTTTATGCCATCGGCATGACGATGCTGCCTGCAATGACAGGGAAGATCATCGGCGTATCCGGCATCCAGGCAGGGTATCTGGTATTGGCTGGGATAGCAGCAGCGGGGGCTGCAGCAACTGTGATGTGGTACAAGCGTTGCCCGCAAAAAACGTGACAAAAACGTGACAAAAACTTGGAAATTCCGGGAAAAAGTAGTTGACAGACGAAAAAGGATATAATATAATTACTCAATGTGACGTAGTGCGAAGATACTTAAGCCAATAGCCCCGGCAACAGTATTTATCAGCGGTTTCGGACATTTCCGCGGTTCACTGCACTTTCGTTTCAAATCACTTATTTTCGCGGATTACCGCGGTTTAACAAACAATCGTTGATAAATAACAGGAGGTAAAACCATGCAGACTTATATGGCTAATCCAGATAAAATCGAAAGAAAATGGTATGTAGTTGACGCTGATGGATGCACCCTTGGCCGTCTGGCTTCCGGCGTAGCAAGCGTTTTAAGAGGAAAGAACAAACCGCAGTTTACACCACACGTTGATACCGGAGATTACGTGATCATCGTAAATGCAGACAAGGTTAAAGTAACCGGTAAGAAATTGGAGCAGAAGATCTACTACAATCACTCTGATTATGTAGGCGGAATGAAAGAGACTACATTAAAAGAAATGATGGCTAAAAAACCGGAGAAGGTTGTTGAGCTGGCAGTGAAAGGAATGCTTCCAAAAGGACCTTTGGGAAGAACCATGTACAAGAAACTTTTCGTTTATGCCGGACCAGAGCACAAGCATGAAGCTCAGAAACCGGAAGCTTTAACATTTTAATGAGGAGGTAGAAAACATTGGCTAGCGCAAAATTCTACGGAACAGGAAGAAGAAAAAAATCAGTAGCAAGAGTTTACCTGGTACCTGGAACAGGTAAAATCACTATCAATAAAAGAGATATCGATGAATATTTTGGATTAGACACTCTGAAAGTTATCGTTCGTCAGCCGTTAGTGGCAACTGAGACAGACGGAAAATTCGATGTACTTGTAAACGTACACGGCGGCGGATACACCGGACAGGCAGGCGCCATCAGACACGGTGTGGCAAGAGCCCTTCTTGAGGCAGACAGCGAATACAGACCAGTTCTTAAGTCCGCAGGTTACTTAACTCGTGACCCACGTATGAAAGAGCGTAAGAAATACGGTCTCAAAGCAGCTCGTAGAGCTCCGCAGTTCAGCAAGCGTTAGGAAATTATATTATTGTATAGAAGTCCGCAAACATCAAGTTTGCGGACTTTTTGTGTTATAGATTAGTATCAGTTGTAAACGGCGCATTCAGCCAGAAGTCATAGAAACAAAAAGGTAAGCTACCTGGAATGGGATTTTGCAGAGGTAGGTAATTTTAAAGAATTCGCTTTTAAACAGGACATATATTTGTTAAAATAAAAAGGTAAGCGAATGAGGGGCTAATAATAATTATGAGGTGCCATGCATGACAATGGAAGAAATCCTATCCGGTGAATCAAAAAACGTTGAGTTTAAAGTGGCTTTACCGGAAAAAAGCATAAAATATATGAAATCTGTAGTAGCTTTTGCCAACAGCAGCGGCGGTAAGATCTTTTTTGGAGTGGAAGATGATACCTGCAAAGTCGTCGGTATTGATGATGAGAATCTATTTAAGACTATGGATGCGATAACAAATGCAATTTCAGATTCCTGTGAGCCGGCAATCTATCCGGACATTTCTCTGCAGACAATAGAAGAGAAAACGATTATTGTTGTGGAAATCAGTGCAGGAAAACAGAGACCATACTATATCAAGTCTATGGGCAGAGATGCTGGCGTGTTTGTCCGCGTAGCAGGAACTTCCCGCGAGGCAGATGAATATATGATTAAGGAACTGCTTTTTGAGGGGAGCAACCGCAGCTTTGACCGGACAATCTGTCTCGGATATGAAATTACAGATGCGGATATCGAAAACCTGTGTAAGTCGATGAAAGAAACGGCTTTAAAGCATTGCAAGAATGACGAAGAGAAAGCTGCAGTGAAGGATGTTACTGTCCGTCAGTTGATTTCCTGGGGAATTGTGCAGGAATGTGATGGAAAGTATATTCCAACAAATGCGTTTGCGCTTCTTGCGGGTAATGATGTGCTTCCGACAGCAACGCAATGCGGTGTATTCAAGGGAACAACGAAAGCACATTTCGTGGATCGCCGGGAATATTCCGGACCGATTCAGGATCAGGTTGAGGAGGCATTGCAGTTTGTACTGAGGAACATCCACCTGGGGGTGGAGATTTCTGGTATTGCCCGCCATGATGTATATGAGATACCCGTAGAAAGTATTCGTGAGCTACTTCTGAACGCAGCGATCCACCGCAGCTATCTGGATCACAGTAATATTCAGGTTGCTATATATGACGATCGTCTGGAGGTAACTTCACCGGGAAAACTCCCGATGGGACAAAGCATCGAACGCATGAAGAAAGGGTATTCAAAGATCCGGAATGAGGCACTTGCCAATGCCTTTTCGTATATGAAACTGATGGAGCACTGGGGCAGCGGAATCCCACGTATCATTAAAATGGTGAAAGCGGCAGGATTGCGGGAGCCGGAGTTCATTGATGGAGATGTTGACCTTAGAATTAATATTTATAGGGGAAAGATTGGTGACAATGTCACTGATGTCACCAAAAATGTCACCGAAGTTGTCACCAAGGATAAGACACATGAGGACATAATATTAGAAATGATTATGAATGAGCCGCAGGTCACACAGAAAAAGATGGCAGAAGTTTTGGGAGTAACGAGCAGAACTGTTAAGAGAATTCTATCAAAGATGCAGGATGACGGTGTGGTTTCCAGAGAAGGCTCTGCGCGAGCCGGCAAATGGATCGTCTTGTAAATTGCATGATATTTAGCGGATGTTTCGGCAGGGGTTAAACTAAGGGTTAAATTGCCCGCACGAAGCTGAAATTTCCCAGAAAACTGGGTATCCCCGGGGATGAGGGAAGAGGCGATACGGTCTCAAAGCCGCACGTTGCGCTCCGCAGTTCAGCAAACGTTAGGAAATTATATTATTTTGTATGGAAGTCCGCGAACATCAAGTTTGCGGACTTTTTTAGAGGGATAATTGTACTTACTTATATTGTTAAAGCTAGAATGCATGGGTGACTAACACGTAACTTACAACAAGAAGAAATAGTGACTTGACAGTTTTAAATTGATCTTATATAATGAAGGCTCTTGCACGGAGGGTATATCATACGACAGAGATGATACGCTGGATAAGGCACGGACTGAGAGGTCTGTTCTTTATCCGGCTTTTTTATTTTCCGTGAAAAGCGCCCTGATTTCGTCGATCTACGGCGTAGTGGAATGGCTATGGTCGGACAGTATCAGGGACCGGACGGCACGGCAGCTCTGGCGGTAGTGAGTCCTGTATGGAATATTATCTATAGTCTGGGTCTGCTCATAGGAATCGGGGGATCAGTGCTTTTCAGCACATTGAGGGGAAAGTCAGAACAGAATCAGAAAAAATCCAACGAATATTTCTCGGCAGCGCTGATTGGCGTCGCAATTTTAGCTGTGCTCACCTGGCTGGCAGTTGTTTTCTTTGACCGGGAACTGCTGGTGCTGTTTGGAGCGGAAGAAACCTTGCTGCCGCTGGCAAGAAGATATGTTTTCCCGGTCAAATTTGTCGTCCCCAGTTTCCTGTTCACCCAGTTGATGGCTGCCTTTTTGCGTAACGATGGTAATCCGGGCCTTGCGACAAAGGCTGTTTTGTTCGGGGGAATATTCAACGTATTCGGTGATTATTTTTTTCGTTTTCGTCGAACCTTTTTGTTCGTATTTTTATGAAGCCGACGGAGGATATTCTGGCTATCGCGCCGGGAATCATCCGAAGCTATGGGATTTCATTTCTGCTGCTGCCCTTTAAGATTTTTTCGACGTATTATTTCCAGGCGCTGATGAAGCCTGCAGCTTCCTTCGTTGTGTCTGTGTCCAGAGGTGCGGTGGTCAGCGGAATTCTCATTTACATTCTACCGGCTCTTCTGGGAACGGACTCCATCTGGTTTGCAATGCCGAATACGGAGCTTCTGGTGGCGATTTATGTAGCGGTGAGGATGGTGCAATATACGAAAAAACTGTGGTCAGCGCCGGAAAACTAGAGACTATCGGACTCTGATTAAAAAGGGCAAGAAATTTTATAACTTCTCGGGGTTAGCCTAGATCATCCAACTCCCGTTGGATTTTAGGATAAATTACAACTGAATATAGACT
>NZ_CAXSVO010000048.1:0-17364 GCF_964240875.1 Ruminococcus sp. 5_1_39BFAA
ATCAAGTGCTCTGTGTATAAAAGAATTTTCGAGAATCGTATGTGTTTCACTGTTTAGTTATCAAGGTTCTCTGTCTTTTCGACAGCTTATTTAGATTACCACATCTTCCAACATCTGTCAACAACTTTTTTTAGGTTTTTTAAACTTTTTTGTTGTTTTCTGTGGTGTTCCTGCCGTTCTGTTTGACAGCCTGTTTACTCTATCATGTATTCAGTCATTTGTCAACAGTTAATTTTATTTTTCTGAAATCTTTTTTATTTTTCAGCATCTCAGAAGCAATTATTTCCGACAGCCAGATTAATCTACCACAAACTAATCTGGCTGTCAAGCACCTTTTTCGACAAAAATCGAAAACTTCAGCAAAAACTTACTGGCAATTACAAATCCACCAATTCATCCTGGCAAACCGGTCTGATGTTGTTTGACTGCAGGACCTCGATTGCCTTCTGGTTATCTTCCACACGGAAGATCATACAAGCCTGCCCCTTCTTCGGAGTAGTAAAGGCATACATATATTCCATATTCACTCCATTATCGCCCAATGTGCGGATAACCTTGGAAAGTCCGCCTGGCTCATCCGGGATTACAACTGCCAGAACCTTTGTAATGGAAAATACATATCCTGCATCCTTTAAAATAGTGGAAGCATTATAAACATCATCAACGATCACTCGCACAATGCCGAAATCTGCTGCTTCTGCCAGCGACAGGGCACGCATATCGATATTATTAGCAGACAGGATATCGGAAAACTCAGCAAGCTTGCCGGGTTTGTTTTCCAGAAATACGGAAATCTGTTTTACTGTCATGTGAAATCTCCTCCTTTACAGTTTTACTGTTTATACAGGTTACGTTTGTCAATTACACGCACGGCTTTGCCTTCACTTCTGGTGATTGCCTTTGGATTGACAAGTTTCACTTTTGCATAAATACCCAGCATTGCCTTCAGCGCATCTACCAGTTCTTTTTCTTTTGCAGATACAACGCTCAGGCTGTCAGAGAACATTTCAGCAGTCATTTCTACCTGAACCTCAATAGTATCGCTGTTGTTTACACGGTCTACAATAATCTGGTAATTTGCCGGATAACCTTTATTCATAAGAACAGTCTCAATCTGGGACGGGAATACATTTACGCCCTTTACAATAAGCATATCATCACTTCTGCCCAAAGGCTTGGTCATTTTCACATGGGTTCTTCCACATGGACACTTTTCTCTGCTCAGAATGCAGATATCACGGGTTCTGTAGCGCATTAATGGGAAAGCCTCTTTTGTAATGCTGGTGAACACAAGCTCGCCCTTCTCGCCGTCCGGAAGCACTTCTCCCGTTTTCGGATTAATAACCTCCGCAATAAAATGATCCTCATTTACGTGCATACCGGTCTGTGCGGAGCATTCGAAGGAAACCCCAGGGCCGGAAATCTCTGTCAGTCCGTAAATATCATACGCTTTGATACCAAGCTTTTCTTCTATATCATGGCGCATCTCCTCTGTCCACGCTTCCGCACCAAAGATGCCGGCTTTCAGCTTGATCTGGTCACGAAGTCCACGCTCAATGATGCTCTCCGCAAGATATGCCGCATAGGACGGTGTACAGCAAAGGATCGTGGAGCCAAGGTCTGTCATAAACTGGATCTGTCTCTCTGTATTTCCTGATGACATAGGAAGTGTCAGGCATCCCACCTTATGAGAACCGCCGTTTAATCCGGGACCACCTGTAAAAAGCCCATATCCGTAGCTGACATGACATACATCTTCATTGGTTCCTCCAGCGGCCACAATCGCTCTGGCGCAGCAATCCTCCCAAAGGTCTAAATCATGCTGGGTATAAAACGCCACAACGCGCCTGCCAGTCGTTCCGCTGGTAGACTGGATACGCACACAGTCTTTTAAAGGACGTGCAACCAAGCCATATGGATATGCCTCTCTCAGATCATCCTTTGTTACAAATGGAAGCTTATGTAAATCATCAACAGTCTTGATGTCACCAGGCTCAACGCCCATCTCCTCCATTTTCTTTCTGTACATGGGCACGTTCTCCCATACATTCTGCACTTGCTTTACCAGTCGTTCACTCTGCCACTCCCGAATCTGCTCGCGGGAGGCACATTCAATCTCAGGCTGATAATATCTCTCCATATTTCCGATTCCTTTCTCTGTATTTTTTCGCCGCCAGGCACAAACTGTATAGAATAACTATATCACGATAAGCCCTCAACGTAAACAAAAATTTGTATAATTCCGCGCATTTTTTATGCAATTTGTACATTTTGCTCATAGAGTTCATGAACTGACAGCCTTATAGAAAGGACCGCTGCTTGTCCAGATGCAGCGGTCCTGGGTGATCAAAGAAATTCTTTTAATTTTTCTATATTTTTTTCTTCATAATCTTTTAAGTCTTCCATTAATTTACGCACATTCTTTTCCACGTCCTTTTCATACTGACGGATATTTTTGATTGCTTCTGTCACGCCCATGCTGCTCCCCTGGATCAGCATTTTGGCAATGTGGGAAGAAGTGGTATCCGTCATTGTCTGCATATTCACCATCAGATAAGTTCTGATCTTTTCAAAAGTATTCAGCCCTTTCTCATCAAAACCATTCTGATTCAAAAGCTTTCTTGCCTCGCTGTGAAATTTTTCATACCCTTCCAGTTGCTTTTCCAGGTACGCTTTCAGGGCATTGTCATCCGTCATCCCTATGATCTGCTGCAGTGTGTCCACACCCATCTGCGAATTTTGATATACATAATTTAAAAGCTCAGCATTTGCATTCATTTTTCTGTCTCCTTTTTTCGTTAGGGTGCACGTTTTTTGAAAAAATATGCAACAGTAAAGCGGACATTCGCATTCCGCTTTGCTACATGCTCATGAACGCAGGTCGCTGCGCGACTTGCGTTCAAAAACGCGGTTTTCCGAATAAGTCTCTTCCGAAAACCGCGCTTTTATTCCCACGGGCAATGAGTCAAGCGTGTGTCCTGCACACGCATTTGACTATGCCCTCAACGTATTTTATTCGTACTTCACAATTTCCTTTTTCAGACGTTTCATGATCCGCTTTTCTAAGCGGGAAATGTAGGATTGGGAAATTCCCAGAAGGTCAGCAACTTCTTTCTGTGTTTTTTCACGTCCTTCTGCCCGTCCCAGTCCAAAACGAAGCTTAATAATGGTCTGCTCCCTCGGAGTCAGCTTGGCTATCGCTTTTCCTAAAAGGGTAATTTCCACCTCGTCCTCCAATCTCCTGGAGATCACATCCTCATCTGTTCCCAGAATGTCAGACAGCAGCAGTTCATTCCCGTCCCAATCTACATTCAATGGCTCATCAATGGAAACCTCCATCTTCGTCTTGCTGTTTCGCCGCAGGTACATAAGGATTTCATTCTCAATGCAGCGTGAAGCATACGTTGCCAGCTTGATCTTTTTCACCGGATCAAAGGTATTGATGGCCTTGATCAGCCCGATGGTTCCTATGGAAATCAAGTCCTCTACACCCACTCCGGTATTATCAAACTTCTTCGCAATATAGACCACCAGCCTGAGATTATGCTCGATCAGCACTGCTTTTGCCTCTTTTTCCTTCTCTGTCTCAAGCAGCTCAATGACCTGTGCCTCCCGCTCAGACTCAAGCGGCGGAGGCAGAATGTCATTCCCACCAATATAATAAAGCTCCCTGGGCCGGTTTAATACAAGCCTGGACAGGACCTGAAATGGATAATAATTAATGTTCGCTGCTGCTCTGTTCATAGATGTGACCCCTCCTAATGCAATAAATTGGAATTCAAAAGTACCGTGTACTCCTTTCCCAAAGCGGAGGGTTCAAAGGACAGCGCAAGCACTGGATCTGCAATATGAACCGCCTCTTTGGGAGTCAAAATACAAAGGTCCTCCAACGTGACTGCCAGCAGCATTCCTTCGCTTCCCACCGTTTTGTACGGCAAAAGTCGAGGATGCAGCCCGGCAAGCTCTGTACTTTCCAGCTCCCCTGGGTTCTCTTGCAGGTGCTTCAGTTTGTCTACCAATTCTCCGGACAGCATTGCTTCCAAAATTTCAGGTTTCACGATAGAAACCGGTCCGCCGTTTATTGGGTCTGACAAAAGGTTTCCCGTGTCATAAAGCCCATAAGACGACTGTACTTTTCCCTGATAAGACAGGGTTATGGGGTAGATGCTTTTCCGCCGTGTATAAAAAGAGTCGGACAAAAAAACAAGCGCAGTAAGGCCAAGGTAGGTCCCGGCAGCAAAAAGCAGAAACGTCTGCGGCGTCACGCCTTTGCTGGCCACAACCTCCCAAAAACCGCCTATGAGAAACGCTGTCAGGTAAAGAGTCAGCAGTCCCTTTAACAACAGGCCGTCCTTTTTCAGTCCGCATCCAAATGTCAGCATTCCCACAGCACAGGCTCCGTGCAGAAGAATGATGACCGGAAGAAAATCACCCGTAGGTACATAGAGAATGAGGCAGGAAAACAGGGCGCCAATGGCCGCCGCAAGAAGGTTCCTCTTACGGCTTCCCCTGCAGTAAAAAACCATTCCCACAATGCGCAGAAGAATATAATCCATTAAGAGATTCGTCACAAAGACTAAATCTATGTATACCGTGTAATACATAAAAACCCCCTATGACCTGTCAATCCTTCACTTTGGTAAGTGTGCTCATTATAAGGTCATAGGGGGTGCGAATTTTGTCAAAACAGGGCTCAAAAACCTAAGAATTTCTCGTGATTTCTCGCATTGCTTCGACAGTGTTTTTCGATTTTATGTAAACCAATCAATTATTTTAAACAGCTATAAAGACAGCCTGAATATGACTTCAATCCAGCTTTTCCTGGTTCTTTTCGTGAAGTGCATCCATCATCATGCGCAGCTCTTTAATGGGAAACTGTCCCGGCGCAGAGGCAGCGCCAACGGTTCCAAAGGTAACACAGGAGCCGAAATTTTCACCGGAAATGCGGCTCATAGAGCCAATCTGTCCCATAGCCATAGAGATTAACGGCTTGTCTGTAATCTGGGACATTTCCTTTGTAGCCTGCATAATTGCAGCCACATCCTCGAATTCATCCGGCATCACTGCGATCTTCAGAATGTCAGCGCCTGACTGTTCCATGGTCTTAAAGCGTTCCAGCAGAACCTCCTTGCTGTCCGTCTTTTCAAAGTCATGGGAGGATGCGATAACCTTTGCGCCTAATGCCTGGAGTCCGGCCACAAGAGCTTTTTTTTCTGTCTCATCGCCAAAAACCTCAACGTCCACAAGGTCCGCTTTTCCCGTCTTCGCAGCAGCCAGATTATAGTTTACATAATCCTTTGTCAAAATCTGTCGGTTTCCGCCTTCGGCTTTTGTGCGGATGGTGAACAAAAGGGGAATCTGTCCCAAAATGTCGCAAAGCTTGCTTAATACGTCCTCTGTTTTTGACCTGTCAGACAGATCCTCGTAAAAATCCGCACGCCACTCAACCATGTCTGCGGCCGCCTTCACTGCAGCCGTCGCCTGGGCACAGATTTCCTCTGCCCGGTCAGCGGTCAGGGGAACACAGATTTTCGGTATGCCCTGACCTAATATGAGGTTTTTGATCTGTATGGGTTTTGTCATTTCTTGACATCTCCTTTTTATTAGAATAGAATGTATATATCATTTTTTTCGGAGGTATATCACCATGATCCCAATCACCGGACATACACGCCTGACTGCCCTGCTGGGAAGCCCTGTTGCCCACAGTATTTCACCTATGATGCACAATGAGTCCTTCCGGCTTCTTGGTCTTGATTATGTATATTTATGCTTTGATGTAAATGAGACTTCTCTTACCGCCGCTGTGGAAGGGCTGAAAGCCTGCAATATCCGCGGCTTTAACCTTACCATGCCGAATAAGAATAAGGTTGTGGAGCTTTTGGATGAGCTTTCCCCTGCTGCCAGACTAATCGGAGCGGTCAATACCGTAGTAAATGATGACGGCAAGCTGACAGGGTACAATACAGACGGCGTAGGCTACATGCAGTCTGTTAAAGATGCCGGATACGATATCACCGGAAAAGCCATTACCGTTATGGGTGCCGGAGGAGCTGCCACCGCTATCTGTGCTCAGGCTGCACTGGATGGAGTAGAGACTATTCATATTTTTGCCAGAAGGACAAGCCGTTTCTGGGAACGCACGGAAAAACTGGTGGAGAATATCAACACCACCCTGCCCTGCCGCGCTGTTCTCCATGAAAACGAAGATAAGAAGGCGCTTAAAGAGGCTGTTTCCCAAAGCGCCCTGCTTCTCAACGCTACTTCCGTGGGCATGGCTCCTAATATCGATGCCTCTATCGTCAGCGATACCGCTCTTTACCGCCCGGATCTGATCGTATCGGATGTTATCTATAATCCAAGGGAAACCCGGTTTCTGCGGGAAGCAAAGGAGGCTGGATGCCGCACCTTCAACGGTATGTACATGCTGCTTTACCAGGGCGCAGAGGCATTCCGTCTATGGACCGGACAGGATATGCCCGTACAGGAGATCAAAGCAAAATATTTTTCCGAGTAGATTTTTAATTACAGTAAAGGGGCTGCTGCATGCAGCCCCTTCTTCATTACTTGGATTCTTCCTGAACCTCAATTTTGCGGATCACTTTATTCTTAATTTCCTCTTTGATCGCTCCGATGAATCCTCCAAGCTCCTTCATGCCCTCATCTCCAAGGTAACGGCTTCTTACGGATACTTTTCCTTCTTCCTCTTCCTTTGCGCCTACAATCAGCATATAAGGTACTCTCGCAAGACGTGCCTCACGGATCTTGTAGCCCATCTTTTCAGAACGCTGGTCAACGGAGCATCTGATATTCTCATCCTTTAACTGTGCCTCAACCTTTGCTGCATAATCGTGATATTTCTCAGAAATCGGAATAATACGAACCTGCTCCGGGCAAAGCCATGTTGGGAACATTCCTGCATATTTCTCAATCAGCCATGCAAGGGTTCTCTCATAGCATCCCATAGAAGTACGGTGAATGATATACGGGCGTTTCTTGCTGCCGTCCTCATCAATAAAGTACATGTCAAACTGCTCTGCAAGAAGAGCATCCCACTGAATGGTGATCATGGTATCTTCTTTTCCGTATACGTTTTTGGCATTGATATCTACCTTCGGTCCATAGAAAGCAGCCTCTCCTACATCTTCTGTAAATGGAATATTCAGTTCCTGAAGCATAGTCCGGATATGTCCTTCTGTCTCCTCCCATACTTCCGGCTCACCGATATATTTCTCTCTGTTGTTCGGATCCCATTTGGAAAGATGGTAGGTAACATCCTCCTCAACGCCCAGTACCTGGAGACAATACTGTGCAAGTGCGATACAGTCTTTAAATTCTTTTACCATCTGATCCGGTCTGACGATCAGGTGTCCCTCGGAAATGGTAAACTGACGAACACGAGTCAGCCCGTGCATTTCGCCGGAATCCTCATTACGGAACAGGGTAGATGTCTCGCCGTAGCGCAGAGGCAGGTCACGGTAGCTGTGCTGCTCAGATTTATACACATAATACTGGAATGGGCAGGTCATTGGACGAAGTGCATATACCTCTTTATCCTTTTCCTCATCACCCAGTACAAACATTCCTTCTTTATAGTGATCCCAGTGACCGGAAATCTTGTAGAGATCGCTCTTTGCCATGAGAGGTGTTTTCGTTCTCACATAGCCTCGTTTTGTCTCCTCGTCCTCAATCCAGCGCTGCAGCTCCTGGAGCATAATGACACCGTTTGGCATCAGCAGCGGCAGACCCTGGCCGATCACATCAACCGTTGTAAAGATCTTCATCTCACGGCCAAGCTTATTGTGATCGCGCTTTTTAGCTTCCTCCATCTGCTCAAGATGTGCTTTTAATTCATCCTTGGAAGCATATGCGGTTCCGTATACACGGGTAAGCATCTGGTTTTTCTCGCTGCCTCTCCAGTATGCACCGGAAGCGGAAAGAAGCTTGAATGCTTTTACGCCTTTTGTGCTCATCAGGTGAGGGCCGGCACACAGATCAACCCAATCGCCCTGGGAGTAGAAGGAAATCTCTGCGTCCTCGGGAAGGTCCTGGATAAGCTCTACCTTGTACGGCTCGTTTTTCTCCTGGAAGAATGCGATCGCCTCTTCTCTGGATTTTGTATAGCGCTCGATCTTTGCGCCTTTTTTTATGATCTTCTTCATCTCTTTTTCGATCGCATCCAGATCCTCGCGGGAAAATGGAGGGCATTCGAAATCATAATAGAAGCCAGTATCAATGGAGGGTCCGATCGCAACCTTTGCATCCGGATATAAAGTCTGAACTGCCTCAGCCAAAACGTGGGATGCAGTATGACGAAGGGCTGCCAGGCCTTTCTCGTCTTTTGCTGTCAGAATGTTTACTTCACAGTCGCTGTCAACTACAGTACGGAGGTCAACTACTTCCCCGTTTACTTCTCCTGCACATGCTGCCCGTGCAAGTCCCTCGCTGATGTCATAGGCAATGTCGATGATGGATTTTGCTTCTGCGTATTCTTTTTTGGAACCATCTTTCAGTGTGATAATCATTGTTCTTTCTCCTTTTACTAAAAATTAGATAAGTTACTGCAGGGGCGGGCATATGTGGAAATAAAAAGTGTGCGCATTCTCGCAGCGTAAGCTGCATTTTTTGTTTCAAAGGAAAGTTCAGCAAGTTTTCACACAGAACAAACTGGAGTACTTTTCTTTGAAATAAAAAATCCCTTACAATGCGTCTGCACTGTAAGGGACGAGTTCTTCCTGCTCGCGGTTCCACCCTGCTTGCTATGGCATACATTTTCGTATGGGTCATAGCCACTTATTTGATGATAACGGAATCACCGGACCGGATTGGGGCCACTCGGAGTTGGTCTTCGGCTGCTTCCCGATAAGGCAATTCCACCTCTCTGCCTCTCTCTGAAACGTTCCACAGCTTACTCGTCTCGTCAACGTGTTTGCTTATTTGCTATGCTCCTCATTATATATTCCCAAATTCTGTTTGTCAATGGATGGAAACAAAAGAATTTTTACGAAATGTTTCCCGCCAGTTTTTCTTTTACCAGAGCAAAGACCTCCCGTACCACATAGTGAAGCTGCATGATGGGATCAGAAGGGGCTGCCACACCCTCCGGCGAGGTGTAACCCAGCTTCCTTGCCAGCTTTACGGCGCGGCATATGTGGAAATTGTTGGAGAGTATCCCGGTACGGGCGGTTCCGCAGCCGGTCAGCTCATCAGAAAATTTCAGGTTTTCTTTTGTGGTTGTGGATTTTTCCTCCAGGATCAGCCGCTGCCCGGGGATTCCATGTGCTGTCAGGTATTCTTCCATACATTTCGCTTCGGTGATATCCTCGCCGGAGCCCTGACCGCCGGAAAGGATCAGGATGGTTTCCGGGTTTTCCTGCGCGTATTCAGCGGCCTTGTCCAGACGTTTTTTCAGTGCCCGGGAAGGCTTGTCGCCTTTCACCTGGGCGCCCAGGACGATCACATATTCCAGATTTTTGCTGCCTTGGGAATACATTCCTTTTATTATTCCTGTGCTGATGAACAGGAAAAGAAGGATGCCTGCCCCTATCACGACAAGGATGGGGCAGCGCAGCCAGGTCGGGATGATGCTGGGATGGCGTGTTTCGCAGCGGATTAATGCACCGATGCCGGAAAGGGCGGCGGCTGCCAGCAGCCAGATCCAGGCGAAATCGGCGGTAAGGCCGGCGTATAGGATAATTAATATGTAGTATATTAGGCATAGGGTGCCTGTGGTAAAGCATATTGTGGACATTTTTATCTCCTCTAAAAGATGCGAGGGGGCAATCTCAGAGAGCGAAGGCCGAATGCCCCCTCGCGCTCCCCCTGTTGGCCCGCTTGAAAAAACGGAAATTTCTTTGCATTTTGTTATATTCGTTATTAAGGGAGTGATGAAAAAAATGGGCTGCCGGTTGGGCAGTCCATTTTTATTTAGTTTCTGCCGCAGCAGAATTTGTATTTTTTGCCGCTGCCGCATGGACATGGGTCGTTGCGGCCGATTTTGTGTGCTTTTACTACGGTGCCGGATTTTTTCTGCTCAAGGTAAAGCTCTTTCTTTCTTTCAGCGGTGAAGATTTCGTTCCACTGGGGAAGCTCGTACAGCCAGTCAGCTTTTGCGTCTACCATGTTTTTGTACAGGAGTTCTTTGTCAAAGCAAAGGCTTACGGTTGTATTTTCATCCATGGTCTCGATGGGGTTTGGAATCTTCAGGCTGTCGTTGATGCCGTCCAGGAAACCAACCATGGTCAAAACATCCTGTCCATATTTTTCAGCAAGCTCTTTTACAGTTCCGGTCACAACCTCATCCGGATTGTTCAGAAGCTGCTCGTAAATGCCTTTTTCAATATTAAAATAATTTGCCCAGAATCTCTGAAGCTTATTTTTGTCTGCCTGCTGGTCATAGGCGATTGCACGCCACTGCTCTAAAATGGTCTTATCGCTCATTTCTTAAATCCTCTTTTCAAAAAAATTTCGTAAGTATGCCGTTTCACAGCTTATAATAGTATAGCACCTTTTGTATGAAAACACAAATCATATTTTTTTCGCCTTTCATGTATAAACAGGATCCAAAATGCCCATACTATAATTGTTCATTGGAACCCCCTTCAATGATACACACGAAAGAAAAAATAAAAAATAACTTATATCCTCCCCTGAAGCGCGGAAGACTTGCATCATGCAGGTTTTCCGCGTTTCCCTTTTATTTTACGCCAAGCTTTTCCAGCTCTGCGGCTGCCTGTTTAAAGTTTTTAAAACAGATTGCATGGATTCCCAGACTTCTGGCAGTCTGACAGTTCTCCTCCCTGTCGTCCAGGAAAACGCTCTCCTCCGGATTCAGATTGTATTCCGTGAGAAGGGTCTTATAGATATCCGGCTCCGGTTTGATCTGCTTTACCTTGCATGAAAAAACAATGCCGTCCATATATTTTAAAAATGTCATCATGGGGCGTGTCTGCTCCAATGTGTATTCACAATAATTGGACAGGATAAAAAGATGGTAGCCCTGGCTTTTCAGGTATTTTGTCCAGGTTTCCGCATAATCCAACGTAAAGATCGTTTTAGCGGTATTCTCCAGTACCTTCCTTACGTCTTCCTTATACTGAGGAACGGCTTCCTGAAATCTTCTGATATACTCTTCCTCCGTCAGTTCCCCTCGGTCACGTTCATTCCAAAGCGGGCTGAGAAAAATATTTTCAGCCATAGCACGATATTCCTCTTCCGGGAAGCCAAAGCTTTTCAGATAACCCTCCCAGTCGAATTTTACAAGCACCTGCCCTACATCAAAAATAATATTTTTCATGCTGCTTTTCGTCTCCTTATTTTTCTTATTCAACAATCCAAACACCATCCAGAACGCATATGCCAGAACCGGCACGATAATCACGATCCCGATGGATGCCCGGAACATCCCTTCCGATCCTTCCCCGCTTCCGAAGGCAAAGATCATGGGAAGACAGCATACGGCAAGCAGGATGATAATTCCCAGGATTGCTGCAGCTCTTTTTAAATTCTTCATACTTCCTCCAGATATAACAAAATGTGCGCCTGGCGCGCTCGCGCCGGAGCGCAGCTGCGCCATAATATTAAGAATAGCGCCGGAGAACTTCTCCGGCGCATATCATTGTCCTTCCGGGCAGCAGATCATTGCTCGCCGCACGGCGCTCTCAACGATTATTTGTTTCTGTAAATAATATCGTTTCTTCCCGGTCCGTTGGAGATCATAGTGATCGGGAATCCAATCTTTTCTTCTACAAACTCAATGTATTTGCGGCAATTCTCCGGAAGCTCCTCGTAGTTCTTGATTCCGCGGATCTCACACTTCCAGCCCGGCAGTGTCTCCAGAACCGGTTTTGCTTTTTCCAGTTTTGCTGTGGTCGGGAACTCATCCGTTACCTCTCCGTCGATCTCGTATCCTACGCAAACCGGTATTTCATCCAGATAACCCAGGACATCCAAAACCGTAAATGCAACGTCTGTTGTACCCTGCAGACGGCATCCGTATTTGGACGCAACGCAGTCAAACCAGCCCATACGTCTGGGGCGTCCGGTTGTAGCGCCGAACTCGCCGCCATCGCCGCCTCTTCTTCTCAGCTCATCTGCCTCGTCCCCGAAGATTTCGGAAACAAAAGCACCTGCGCCCACTGCACTGGAGTATGCCTTGCAGACTGTGATGATCTTCTTGATCTCATACGGCGGAACGCCTGCTCCAATGGCTCCATATGCAGCCAGTGTGGAAGAAGACGTAACCATGGGATAAATACCGTGATCCGGGTCTTTTAAGGTTCCAAGCTGTCCTTCCAGCAGAACCTCTTTGCCCTCCTTCAATGCTTTGTTCAGATACAGTGAAACATCACATACGTATGGCTCCACCATCTTCTTATATTCCATCAGCTCTGCAAACAGCTCATCCGGATTCAGAAGCGGCTTGTGGTACAAATGCTCCAGAAGCACATTCTTTGTCTCGCATACACTTACCAGCTTTTCCTTTAAGCGGTCTTCATCAAACAGCTCACTTACCTGGAAACCAATTTTTGCATATTTATCGGAATAAAATGGTGCAATACCTGATTTCGTTGATCCAAAGGATTTTCCACCAAGACGTTCTTCCTCGTACTGGTCAAAAAGGATGTGGTACGGCATCACCATCTGCGCTCTGTCTGAGATCAGAATCTTCGGAGCCGGTACGCCTCTGCTTACAATCTCGTTATATTCCTTAAAAAACACCGGAATGTTCAGTGCCACGCCATTGCCAATCACGCTTGTGGTATGGTCGTAGAATACACCGGACGGAAGTGTGTGAAGTGCGAATTTACCATAATCATTTACAATGGTATGTCCTGCATTTGCGCCTCCCTGGAATCTTACGATAATGTCAGCTTCCTGAGCCAGCATGTCGGTAATTTTGCCTTTTCCCTCGTCTCCCCAGTTTGCTCCAACTACTGCTTTGATCATAACACTTTGTTCCTCCTCGTGTTCTCTCTGTCATACAGCCAGCCAAACGGCTATGCTGCTGCAATCTATGAATTCACCGGTCTCCCGGAAATCCAGCTTATCTCAATATTCCGGCACCGTGGTCTGTACCGCTTTGCCGGCTTTCCGTGCCGCGATCCGCACCGCCTTACCAGTTTCCCGTGCCGTGACCCGCACTGCCTTACCAGCTTCCGCCGCCTCCACCGCCGAAACCGCCTCCTGAAAAGCCGCCTCCCGAGCTTCCGCCCGAAAAGCCTCCCCCCGAACTGCCCCCGGAGATCTCAGGAGTCTTTACCATTGTCAGCGTGTTGCTTATGGTATCCATGTTCCGCATCATCATTCTGTTAAAATGATAGTAATTCCAATATCCATAATGGGGTTCGCAGCCCACATACCATTCCGGTGCCGGAATTGCCAGCTCCTCCAGCCTTTTTGCAAAAACATCGGAAAGTCCAAACACATAAGTATAGGGCAGAACATGATAAAACCACTGCGGATTTTCCTCTGCCATGGCTTTCATCCTGTCAAGCTCCGCAGTCTCAATAAACTCCCGAAGCCCGATCAGACGGCCCATCCATTCTGCACATACCGCAGTCCGTTTTTTCATAAAGGCAGACAGGTATACGCAGATAACCGTTGCGACCCCGCAGACTGCAAGCGGGACAATAAAATCAAACACCTTATTCTCTGAAATCTGCTGGTAATAGCTGCTTGCGATTCCGGCGATCCCGATCATCACAAGACCGATTCCAACTGCTGCCGTCCCATTTCGCCCGGCTCTTGTCCTTGCATGCCATTTATCCACAATATAACAGAAAACAAAGATTCCGGCAATGACAAATATCCAAGACAACAGATAAAGCAGTATGCCTCCGGTGCTTATATCCGATAAAACTGTGACTGCCACGGTAAAGGCGGTCATTGGAACGATAGTAAGTATCACACATACCACCTGTGATACCTGGGATGCAGTCGTATAAAGCCCGCCCCGCACTTTCACAAAATCCTTTACCTGGGATTTGGCCGTCTCAATGGTTTCCGCACACTTATATTTCAGACTTTTCACCTTCACGCTGTCGCCCCTTTTAAAAAGCCTTTCAAAAAAGGTCTTTTCGTATTTGGGAGCATCGTCCGGAAGAGGCAGCTCCGTTTTGTGCAGGATAAGATTTTTCTTATCTGTCTCTTCAATGGTTAAATGACCTCTGTCCGCCCAGTAAAGGATCAGGGAAATGATATCCTTGTTTTCCACACTGCCATCAATAATATACCCAACTGCCGCACTGTCAAGGTCCACCGGCGGCTGAAACTGCACAGACGGAATGATCTCCCTGTCTCTGCCAAACAAAAAGAACAGGATCACCGTAACAAGAAGCACCGCTGCGCCAATCACGATCAGCACCAGATCGTATCTTGCGATCAGATTCTCTTTGGTAAAATATCCTTCTCCCAGATCTGCATACATGGTAATGCCGCTGCCCAGATTAAGGCTCTGTTTCAGGGTTCCGCTTAAGATATTATCCTGCCATTCCACATCCAGAATGTCCATGGCGCTTTTGCTCTCGCCATAAGCGCCATAATACAGTTCAAGCTTATCATGGTCAAAGCTTTTTGGAAACCGGATGTTAAAACGGCTTCCTTCCGGAATCTCATTCTGCCAGTTAAGAGGGAACAGATTGTAATAGGCGCAGGTAATGCCTTTCTCCTGAAACTTCGGCGTCAGCGTATATTCCAGCTTATAAGTCTGTTTTCCATATACCGTGCTGTCCTCATCGCCCAGGCGCATCACAAAAAAGCCGCCGTCCGTTTCCGTACTGACCGGAGCACTGCACGCCAAAAGCTCTGCCGATGCATAATAAGGCGTTCTTTTTCCCTGCTGATCCTGTATATATCCCTTTATGGGTATATAGCGATAGATTCCATGGCGGCGTTCCAGCATGTCTACCGTTATGGTTTCATAAATATGGTAGCTGTTATCCTCACCCACATCGATATCCACCCGGTAGCTGTCTGTCCGCATATGATCGTCATATTCCACCTCACTGCGGGAATCTCCGATCCGATCAAAGATTCCTCCTATTCCAACCGAATAAAGGATGACCATCATCCACACAATAAGGCTTATTACAGAGGTTTTTCCTCTCTTTCTTCTCATCATCTGCCACCTCTGGTCCCCATCGCTTTAAAAGGAAACCTTTACATTCTCCCGTTCCGCATCGGAATTCACCTCATAAAGAGGCTTTCTCTGAAAACCAAACAGGTTTGCCACCAGATTCCCCGGGAACATCTCTGTTTTGGTATTATATTTGTTTACCACTCCGTTATAATAGCGGCGGGCTCCCGCAATCTCCTCTTCCACACGGGAAAGCTGATTCTGAAGGCTTAAAAAATTCTGGTTTGCCTTCAGATCCGGATAGCCCTCAGCCAGGGCAAACAGCGACTTCAATGTTCCGGAAAGAGCGTTGTCATTGGCAATTTTCTGCTCCGGCGTAGTAGAGCTCACCGCCTGGTTTCTGGCTTTTATAACAGCCTCCAGAGTCTGGCTTTCGTGCTTTGCATAGCCTTTTACCGTCTCCACAAAATTCGGGATCAGGTCGTAGCGTTTCTTCAGTGAAACGTCCATAGCGGAAAAGGCTTCCTCACTTTTATTCCGAAGCCTGATAAATCCGTTATAGGAGGAAATCAGCCATACCGCCAAAAGCAGGATGACAATTCCTACAATCGCAAGAAAAATCATATTTGTCTCCATTCTGCCCCTTTGGGGCGGTTTCAGCAGCATTTACTGCCGAAGTACAGATTCCTTACCGGAATCAAACATTGATCTCCGCTGTCATTCCCAACATCTCTTTGTGAGTATCCAGAACCGGCTGGACCACTTTTGCCAGGAAAGCGTCTGTCTGCTCCTTCGCTCTTCCCACGTATTTCTTTGGCTCCATGGTCTTCTGCAGTTCTTCCAGGGTAAGGTTAAATGCCGGGTCTGCTGCGATCAGTTCCAGCAGATTGTTATCTTTTCCTTCTACTTTTACCGTTTTGCCTGCTTCCATGGAAAGCTCGCGGATGCGCTCATGAAGCTCCTGACGGTCCCCGCCTGCTTTTACAGCATCCATCATGATATTTTCCGTTGCCATAAAGGGCAGCTCTGCCATCATATGTTTTTCGATAACCTTCGGGTAAACCACAAGTCCATCCACAACATTTAAGCAGAGATCCAGGATTCCGTCGATTGCCAGGAAGCCTTCCGGAATGCTTAAACGCTTGTTTGCGGAATCATCCAGTGTTCTCTCAAACCACTGGGTGGCAGAGGTAATAGCCGGATTTAAGGCATCGATCATCACGTATCTGGAAAGGGAAGCAATACGCTCGCTTCTCATTGGATTTCTCTTATAAGCCATTGCAGAGGAACCGATCTGTGATTTTTCAAAAGGCTCTTCCACTTCTTTTAAATGCTGAAGAAGGCGGATATCATTGGACATCTTGTGCGCACTGGCTGCAATCCCTGCCAGAACATTCAGCACACGGGTGTCAACCTTGCGGGAGTAGGTCTGTCCGGATACAGGATAGCACTCCTCAAAGCCCATCTTCTGTGCAATCATTGGATCGATCTTGTCAATGGTCTCCTGGTCTCCATCAAACAGTTCCAAAAAGCTTGCCTGGGTTCCTGTGGTTCCCTTGGAGCCAAGAAGCTTCAGTGTTCCCAGCACATATTCCAGATCCTGAAGATCCATCAGGAATTCCTGTGTCCACAGTGTAGCACGTTTTCCCACAGTTGTAGGCTGTGCGGGCTGGAAATGAGTGAATGCCAGTGTTGGCTGCTCTTTGTATTTATCTGCAAATTTCGCCAGTTCCGCAATGACATTGACCAGCTTTTTCTGAACAAGCTTTAATGCCTCTGCCATTACGATAATGTCCGTATTATCACCCACATAGCAGGAGGTTGCCCCCAAATGGATGATCCCTTTTGCCTTCGGGCACTGCACGCCGTATGCGTACACATGGGACATTACATCATGACGCACTTCTTTCTCACGTGCCTTTGCCACATCGTAGTTGATGTCGTCCACGTGAGCCTTCATCTCGTCGATCTGTTCCTGAGTGATATTAAGACCAAGCTCCTTCTCGGTCTCCGCAAGGGCGATCCACAGCCTTCTCCATGTGCGGAATTTCATATCCTGTGAGAAAATGTACTGCATTTCCTTGCTGGCATAACGCTCTGATAACGGACTTGTATATCTGTCTGTACTCATCTTCGATCTCCTGTTTTTTCAAAAATTTTGTTACTGTTCACTGCGTTCACAGCAACAATTTTTCAACTTATGACGTAAAAATTATATAACATCGCAACTTCTTAAGCAAGACCCTGATGGAATTTTCCCAGGAATTCCTTCATACGGGCGTTATCTG
>NZ_CAXSVO010000049.1:0-12380 GCF_964240875.1 Ruminococcus sp. 5_1_39BFAA
CTGAAAAAAGGGAGTATACGGGTGCATTTTTTTGTTATAAATGTCTATTGAAAAAATTAATATTTTTTTTATAATTATAAGTACAGTGCATACTGAATACGCTGGCAGCAGTGCGTCTGTCGGCAGTTTAGAGGATGGGTTATGTATAAGAAATCCCCCAACGGATGGCTGAAGCATTTTGATTTTATGATAATCGACCTGGTGTGTTTGGAACTGTCCTTTGTATTAGGATGCTATATTCATCAAGGGAGCGGTATCATATTAGGCAGCAGATTATACAAAAGCATGTTTTTGGTTTTGTTCTTGCTGCAGGTATCGGTAATCTTCCTTTTCGAGACTTTAAAAAATGTCTTGAAGAGAGGCTATTTTAAGGAATTATCGGCAACATTTAAACAGACGATCATGATTATCGCTTTGCTGGCATTGTACCTGTTTTTGATGAAGATGGGTACAACGTATTCAAGGATGATACTAACGTATACAGCGATTTTGTATCTGATAAGCAGCTATACGACCAGGATCCTGTGGAAAGCATCCCTGCTGAGCAGACGAAGCAGCGATGCCGGAAAACGATCCCTGATCATTGTGTCTGCCAGTTCCATGAAGAACCAGGTTGTACATAATATTAAAAATAATAATTATGAAGGATTTCGTATTGCCGGAGTGGCTTTTCTGGATAAAGATATGGAAGGTCAGAGCGTAGACGGTATTCCGGTTGTGGCGAACAAGGACAATGTTCTGGAGTATATCTGCCGGGAATGGGTAGATGAAGTTTTTGTGAATCTTTCGAATGAAGAAGCGCTGTGCGATGAGCTTATTGAGAAATTGGTGGAAATGGGAGTTACCGTTCATCTGAGACTTACAAAGCTCAATGGCGTTAGTCCGGAGAAGCAGTTTGTAGAACGGCTGGGAACTTATACGGTACTGACCACCAGTATTAATACGGTAAGTACGAGGCAGCTCTTCCTAAAGCGGGCTATGGATATATGCGGCGGGCTGTTCGGATGTCTTTTGACCATTATTATTTTTATATTTGTAGCTCCTGCCATTTATCTGGCTTCACCGGGGCCGATCTTTTTCTCGCAGGTTCGTGTGGGCAAAAACGGCAAACGATTTAAAATGTATAAATTCCGCAGCATGTACATGGATGCGGAGGAACGAAAAGCTGAGCTGATGGCTGAAAACAGAGTATCTGACGGCCTGATGTTTAAATTGGATTACGACCCCAGAATCATTGGGAGTGAAAAGGGCGAGGGAAAAGGAATCGGGAATTTTATCCGAAAAACATCCCTTGATGAATTTCCGCAGTTCTGGAATGTTCTGAAGGGCGACATGAGCCTGGTGGGAACCAGACCGCCCCTGATAGACGAATGGGAAAAATATGAGCTTCATCATCGCGCAAGACTTGCCATTAAACCAGGTCTCACTGGCATGTGGCAGGTGAGTGGAAGAAGCGAGATCACAGATTTTGAAGAAGTGGTGAAGCTGGACACGCAATACATAGAAAACTGGAGTATCGGTCTTGACATCCGGCTGCTGTTTAAAACAGTGGCAGTGGTTTTGGAAAAGAAAGGCTCTATGTGATTTTCGTATCATAGTTTATTTGTTGTTTTTCAATAAGCAATCTGAAAAGTCGCTTATTTATACCATAAGCGACAAAATGCAAAAAATGCAGTCATTATAAGCGGTATCTTAAAAAAACAGACCACTTATCTGACTGCTGAAAAATGGTATTTTATTTTGGAAGGTTTTGGGAAATATCTTTACTTGACATTGTGAAATATGAATGATACGATAAAATGTGTTGAAAAATCAGGGAATATATAAGAAAAATTCGATGTCGCTTATGGTATAAATAAGTGATTAAAATTGCGGCAGTGAATGACATCCCTTAGAAAAATTGAGGAGATTATATGGCAAAAGAAACGAAAGAGATTCCGGAGAAACGAGTGGTGCCCACATCGGCGGCACAGAATCCGGATGATGTGATCAATATAAAAGAATTGTTCTGGACCGTGGCTGCCAGATGGAAGCTGATTGTGCTGGCTATGCTTATAGGCGCCCTTCTGTTGGGAATCTATCACGCTTTGTTTGTACAGCCTTCCTATCAGGCAGATGCGTCGATTTTTATCACAAATAATGATTCTGTGATTACAGTGTCCGATCTGCAGATCAGCTCCGAGCTTACGGAAGACTATGCAAAGATCATTAAGAGCAGAACGGTACTGAAGCAGGTTATAAAAGAAATGGATCTGGATATGGATTTTAAACAGCTTGGAAAGCTTGTGGCTGTTAGCAATCCCGAAGATTCCCATATTATTACTATCACCGTAACCTGCGGAGATATGGAACTGTGCCGTAACATTGCCAATTCTCTGATGAACATTGGTATTGACAGAATCTATCAGGTTATCGGAAGCAGTGAACCGACTGTAATTGATTATTCCGAGGCAGAGGCTGTGGAGGAGATCACTCCCGGATTGCTGAACTATATGGAAAAAGGCGCCCTCCTTGGAATCGCCCTTGTGTGCGCGCTGATTTGCGTACGCTATTTAACTGATACAACATTAAAAACAGAGGACGACATTCGGAAATATCTGCGTATGCCGGTATTGTCCATAGTTCCTTACTTTGAGGAGAAGAAAGACTGAGTATGGAGAGTGAAGATAGAATCAAAGAATTATTTCAGGATCTGGTATACGAGAACAGGTCGGGTGGACAGCAAAAAGAAATCGTACGGCCTAAAATCCCGGAAGTTCCCTACCGGGTGAATGAGGCGCTGAATGCTTTAAGAGGAAATATTCAATTAAGCGGATATAATCTGAAAACCATCGCCATTACCAGCGCACTTGCCCATGAGGGAAAATCATCGATTGCTTTTCGTCTGGCAAAAAATATGGCAGGGTTGGAAAAGCGGGTTCTGTATATGGACTGCGATATCCGTAATTCCACGACCCAGAGCCGGTATCAGATCGAAGGCGAAAAGAAAGGCCTCAGTGAGTACCTCTGCGGTAACATTGAGAAAGAAAAGATCATATATCATACAGACGACAGATGGATGGACATTCTGTTTACCGGCGCGATTGCTCCAAATCCAAGCGAGCTGGTTTCCGGTCCGCTTTTTACAGAGCTTATCGCATTCGTGAGAAGCGTTTATGATTATATTATTGTTGATACGCCGCCTTTGAATCTGGTCATTGACGGACTGCTGATCGCCAAGCAATGTGATGGTGCGATCTTGGTGGTGGAAAGCGGTTTGACAGAGCGGGCGCAGGCTGAAAAAGCCAGGCAGCAGATGCAGTATGCAGATATTAAAATCCTGGGCGCGGTATTGAACAAAGCCGACATTTATGAAAAGCGTTATGGATACGGATACGGCTATGGCTATGGTTATGGATACGGCTATGGCTACGGCAAAAGAGCAAATCAGGAAAATGACAGTGAAAGCGAGCAGAATATAAAAGTAAAGCATGGAAAGAAGAAGCGTTCATAAAAGACATCATGGCAGGCGACATTCTAAGCTTCGGCGCAAACAGATTGCGATCAGCGCAGTGATCTGCGTGGCTGCCGCCGCTATATTGGCCGGAATGGCATACTCCGCACAGAAGCGGCAGAAAGCCATGTCAATAAGCGCGGGAAACTCATACGATGTGGGAAGCGGTTACCGGAATATCGTTTACAATGGAGAAACCTATCAATATAATAACCGGATTACCAACATTCTTTACGCAGGTATTGATTCGGAAGGAAAGATGGAATCTACAGTTCAGTTCGGCAATAAAGCCAGAGCAGACAGTATTGCGCTGGTAGTTATGGATGAAAAGCATAAAAAGCTTACCATATTGCCGATTAACCGTGACACTATGACGGAAATCCGCCGATACACCATGAATGGAAACGATAAAGGACTTTACACCAGCCATATCGGTTATGCCTACAGCTACGCCGATGGCGGCAAGGTAAGCTGCGAAAGCCTGTGTGAGGCGGTTTCCAATCTTTTTGGAGGGATTCCTGTGAAACGGTATGTAGTTACGAACCAGGATTCCATGCCGTACATCAATGATCTGGCAGGGGGAATTACGCTGACTGTACCAAACAGCGATTTGGAGGAGCAGTACCCGGATTTTGCAGAGGGAACGACGGTTACCCTGGACAGCGGGAACATCCGTACATTCCTTCAGTACCGAGATACGGAAGACGCATTCAGCAATACCGGAAGAATGGAAAGACAGAAAGCGTATGTGACTGCATATATAGAAAAAATAAAATCAATGAGCAGAAGTCAGTTGGAGGATTCGTGGGAGTCGCTTGAAGTGATGGATGATTATCTCCAGACCAGTATTGCAAAGAACCAGTATCTGGAGCTGGCTGAGCTGATGCAGAAGCTGGACTTCAGCGAAGACAATTATGAGACTCTGGAGGGCGAAAACAAAGAAGGGGAATTACATGATGAATTCTACCTTGATGAGGAAGCGCTTCAGGAAAAAATCATCGAATTGTTTTACGAGAAGATTTAACAAATATGTATGAGACAACAGGGGAAATGCCTGCTGTTGAAATAAAGAAACTATTTAAGTGTATGACAAAATGGAGGAGCCATCATGAAAAAAAGATTTGTAAGCATCTTACTGGCAGCTATGACCATTAGCATGTCTGTTACCGCATATGCGGCACCTAGCATTTCCCAGTTGATTCCGGAAGCGCCCACTGTGATCAGCGGCGCTGTGAACAGCGGAGAACAGCTTATAGTCCAGAACGCAAATACAGACGCGTATACCAATAAGACTGTTGCAGAAACTGTAAAAAAAGTAAACGATGAAAACACCAAGACAACCATGAAAGAAATCCTGGCTGATCTGCAGGTGGATACTAAGACCGTTGTACTCACAGAGAACAAGAAGCTGGTTAACCCTACTCTTTACGAACCGGTAACACCATTTGTAGATTTAGTTCTCAAAAAAGAGGATGAGATAAAGTACCAGAGCACCGGTGAGATCAAAGCAAGCATTACCATTGAAGCTGCAAAGGACATGAATAAAAAGGACGCCCTTATCATGCAGATTGACCCGAACACCGGAAAAGTACATTTTATTGCAATCGAAGAGCTGAATAAAGCGACAGGCGAGGTGACCGCCACATTCCCCACTTTAGGACCTATTGCCCTTCTGGAAAAAGTTCCGGTTGTTGTAAAGAATGTTTCTCCGGAAAAATACGTTGACCAGAAAATCGCCGAAGTTGTAGAAAAATTCCGTGAAGAAAAATCAAATATCAATCTGTTCAATGTTTTGGAAAATCTGGTTGATACAGTTGAAAAAGAAATTGAAATCTCAGTAAACAAAAAGATCAACATTGACGACTTCAGCTCTGCTATGGGCTTTGCTGACCTGGCTATCAAGCAGGGAGAGGATGAATACCTCTATGATATGGACGGAGAGCTGGAAGCAGAAGCACATCGTGATCTTAAAGATACCGACTGGGAAAGAATCGTAACTGCACAGGATTCTGATTTTGATGTGGAAGCGGCAAAGGAGAATCCTGAGCTTTTAACAGAATTGGATCCGTTTGTATTGGAAGACAGCTTTGTAATGCAGATGAACCCTATTACCGGTGATGTGGATTACATTGAAGAGCCTACCATTTCTTTCGCATATCCGGAAACAGAGGAGACTGCTGAGGATAGCGAAACAGTAGAAAATGAAAATGAAGATTCTGATAATGAGCTTATGAGATGGACCATTCATGATGAGGATAAGGAAGAGGAAGACATGCCGAACCTTGTTATCAATGCGAAATTCACCAGCATGGGACCATTCGCGATCTTTATGCCAAAGACAAAATAAACCTGTAAGGAAGGATTTCTCAAATGTCAAAGAAAACCCATCACAGTCGGCGGAAAAAGAGCGCAGTGATGACTGTTTGTTATGTTATTGTGCTGGCTTTGCTGATTGGCGCTCTGGGATATCTGTACCTGAATAACCGGGAAAAAAAGGCGGAACGGGCTGAATATAAAGAAAGTCTTGCAAAAAAGGAGACAGATCTGGATTTTCCTGAGCTTACAGTGAGAGAAACCAAAGAGGAAGAAACGCCTGAACCGGAGCCTACGGCAACACCAACGCCGGAGCCTACCGCCACATCGGCGCCGTCTCCCACCCCAGTAGAGGAAGAAGCTTTTGATCCTACATTTTTGGTTCTGAACGGTACAAAGATACAGGGAGTAGCCGCATACTGGAAGAAACAACTGGAAAAAGAGGGCTATTCAAACGTAGCTGCAGCCACCTACACAAAGACAGTGGAAACGGAAACCGTAATTTATAGCGAATCTGTAGACGAAGAGAAAGCCGAAGAGGTGTTTCAGAAGCTCTTCCCAAACGCAGAGTTTCGTAAGGAAAGCATAAAGGATGGTATTTCCTTCAGCGCAGATCAGACCGGGCAGAAGGATAGCTTTGATTTTTACATTGTTATTGGAACAAAAGATGCAAGAAATAAATAAAAAAGCTGAGCTGTAAAAAGGAGTTGCGAGATACCTGTTTGCTGCGCAGAGCAGAGAGCAATACTCCAGGTCTGGCAACAAACAGGTTTTTCCATGCAGTTGCAAATACACATTAGGAAAGAGCAGGATATGAAAACGACGTACAGGAAAATGAAGAATTTATTTTTGAGGCAGAGCTATCTGGATTCCTGGGAGGATTACAGACGAAGTCTGCGGAAGCAGAGTTTTATCAAGTGGGATTATATTATCCTGACTGCTTCCAATGAAGAGCAGGCAAAGGATTACCGGGAACAGATAGAGGACAGACTGCGGCTGGGATTTTTGCCGGCATCAACAAAGTATGCCGTTTTACCGGACCCTGACGGAAAGCGTGTGGGTTCCGGCGGAGCTACTTTCCATGTAATGAAATACATAGCGGAGCAGGATGAGGAAGGCGGTACGGATCATTTTGCAGGAAAAAGAATCCTGGTGATCCATTCCGGTGGGGACAGCAAGAGAGTGCCCCAGTATTCTGCCTGCGGTAAGCTTTTTTCACCAGTGCCAAGAGAGCTTCCGGATGGAAGACCATCCACACTTTTTGATGAGTTCATGATCGCTATGAGCGGTGTGGCAGGTCGGATCCCTGAGGGAATGCTTGTGCTGTCCGGCGATGTGCTGCTGCTTTTTAATCCCCTGCAGATCGATTTCCAGTCCAATGAAGCTGCTGCGATCTCCATTAAGGAGCATGTAAGCATTGGCAAGGATCATGGCGTTTTCCTCAATGATGGAAAAGACTATGTAAAGAGCTTTTTACATAAAAAAACAGAAGGATATCTCACAGAAGTAGGGGCGGTAAACAAAGAGGGAAATGTGGACCTGGATACAGGAGCCATTATACTGGGAAGCAAGATCCTGGACGCCCTGTATTCCCTGATCAGCACCAACGGCTGTGTGGATATGGAAAAATACAGCAAATATGTGAATGAACAGGCAAGAGTAAGCTTTTATGGGGATTTTCTTTACCCATTGGCTGGGGATTCCACTCTGGAACAGTATTACCGCGAGGCGGCAGAGGGAACTCTGTGTACGGAATTGATGGAATGCAGAAAGGAACTGTGGGAGGTGCTTCATCCTTACCGGCTCCGTCTGCTTTGCCTGTCACCGTCAGAGTTTATCCATTTTGGAACCACCAAGGAGCTTCATAAACTGGTAACCTCCGGTGTAGATAATTATGAATTTCTGGACTGGAAACGCCTTGTTTTGACTAATTATGAAAATTCCGGTTCCTGTGCTGTGTACAACAGTTTAATCGAAGAACATGCCTGCATAGAAGAGGACGTTTATATTGAAAACAGTATGATCGGCAGCGGGTGCGTCATTCATCAGGGAAGCGTGATATCTGAGATCAACGTGGAAAATTGCGAAGTGCCGGAACGTACAACGCTTCATGGACTGGCTTTGGATGACGGACGGTTCGTTGCCAGGATCTACGGCGTAGAGGATAATCCGAAGGGAACTTATGAAAGCAGTGCTTCCTTTTTGAATACAAACCTTAAAACCTTTGTGGACGAGCAAGGGATTCCAGTGGAAAAAATCTGGGATGAAGGCACAGAAAAGTGCCTGTGGTTTGCAAAGCTTTATCCCATATGCGCTACAATGAAGGAAGCTGTAAAAGAAGCGCTTCGAATCTGCAGAATTGCCAGCGGGCAGGCGTCAGAGGATGAGATAAAGCAGTGGCTTTCACAGGAACGAATGAGCCTTTATGAAAGCTTTAATCATGCTGCACCGGGTGAGGGCCTGAAATGGAACCAAAAACTCAGAAACCGTATCTTGGTCCGCAAATTTATGAAAAACCTGAAGGACGGTCTGTATTACCGTGATGCGTTCTCTGTATTTGGGGAGAGCGGAATCAATGTAAAGCAATACCGTCTGTTAATGCAGATGGCAGAAGAACTGCCGCTGGAAATGAAAACAAAGATTTATTATGCCCTTTCCAGAGAAATGAAGCATTCCAAACTGATCTTTGACGGAAATGCCTATGATTTCGTGGAAAGCAAATGCTTCGGCGCTATCGCGGATGTGATCTTTGAAAGCGGAAGCGAGCGGCTCCGGGACAGCGGGCAGTACCGCATTGTGAAGGAGTGCGTGGATGTGAGACTCCCGGTGCGTGTCAACTGGGGAGGCGGCTGGACCGACACACCGCCCCAGTGCAACGAATTAGGCGGTACTGTACTGAATGCGGCCATCAGTCTGCGGGGCAAATTGCCCATACATGTGGTGGCAAAGAAAATTGATAAGCTTCACATCGAGTTTGCAAGCACTGATACAGGTGCCGAAGGAAGTGCAGAAACTGCAGCAGAAATACAGAACTGCCATAACCCATATGACCCATTTGCACTTCATAAAGCTGCGCTGATTGCCTGCGGAATCATCCCGCTGAGCGGTGTATGCGATTTGCAGGAGCGTTTAAAAGAATTGGGCGGCGGAATTTACCTTTCCACAGAGGTGGAAAACGTTCCAAAAGGTTCAGGTCTGGGAACCAGCAGTATTCTCTCAGGCGCGTGTGTGAAAGCGCTAAACGAACTGCTTGGAAACGAAGTAAGCGAAGACGCGCTGTTTGACACGGTTCTGACTATGGAGCAGATTATGAGCACAGGCGGCGGCTGGCAGGATCAGGTAGGCGGCCTTACAAACGGCATCAAGTTTATAAACTCCAAACCGGGAATCCGGCAAAAGCTGCAGGTGGAAAAAGTTCAATTGGAAGAGGCAACGCTAAAAGAACTGAACCAGCGATTCGCCCTGATCTACACCGGCCAGCGAAGGCTGGCGAGAAATCTTCTCCGCGACGTTATCGGCAGTTACATTGGCAACCGGCCGGAAACCCTGTACGCGCTGAAGAACATGAAGAAAACAGCCGCTCTGATGAAATTCGAGCTGGAGCGAGGCAACGTTGATTCCTTCGCAGAGCTTTTGAACGAGCACTGGGAATTGTCCAAAACCCTGGACGCCGGAACGACAAATACCTGTATCGACCAAATTTTCCTGTCGTGCGAGGATCTGATCCAAGGCAAATTTATCGCCGGCGCAGGCGGCGGAGGATTCCTACAGGTGATTTTGAAAAAGGGTGTCACAAAAGAACGCCTCCACCAAAGACTTCAGGCCGTTTGGCAGGATAGCGGAGTGGATGTTTGGGATTGTGAGATTCTGTAGCGGTGGGAAAGATTGGAATGTTGAGGAATGTCTACCCTAAATTTTCAGTTGATTTTTCGTAGGCTATGATGACCGTTAAAATCATCCGTTATTGCCGAAAAATGAGGCTTTAGGGTACAGGTCTGGGTAAAGTGATAAGTACATTTTCAAATGAAATGGAGAGGACTTTCTCGTGGGTTATGGAGTGTATGAGAACATTTTGACATGAAATGGATGAGGCGAAAAACATGGATTTTTTCGTTTCGGGTAGAGGTCTGGGAATAGTGATAAGTACATTTTGAACATGAAATTGGGCTGGAAGAAAATAAGAGGAAGATTGAAAAATGCCGTAATATCAAGGGTTTTCAATAGATGATACAGACATTGCGAGGGGTTTGCCCTAAAGAATCATAGTGAGGAATTGAAGGGATGGAAGCCCGGAAAACGCTCATTAGCGAATTATGACCTATGGAAGAACCGAATTGTTGTTTTCAATAAATAATAAACAGACCCAGGGGTCTACCCTATGAACTTTAGTGGATGGTTTTTCGGGGATGGGTGAGGGATTTGTGGCCTGTGTGATGGCTTTTGAAGTCGGAAATGAACATTTCAGGCGCTGATTTATACTGATGAGTTTTGGATAGACCTATGGAGATACGGATAAGCCCAACTGAAATGAACATGAGCATTTTCGGATAGACCTGTCCTTGAAGTGATAAGGACATTTCGTGAAGTGATAAACACATTGAGACCCAAGAGAATTAGCAGATTCCGCGCTGTGAGAATCATGGCAAGATCACGACATGATAACCACAGCCTTCAATATAAATGATTCCTACCGAATAGAGGAGCAACTATGAGAAAGTACACGATTGCAGTTGCCGGTACCGGCTATGTGGGATTATCCCTCGCGGTACTGCTGGCGCAACACAATAAGGTCTATGCCGTGGACATCGTCCCGGAAAAAGTGGAGATTATCAATAACAAAAAGTCCCCGATTCAGGATGAGTATATCGAGAAATACCTAGCTGAGAAGGAACTGGATTTGACCGCAACGCTGGATGCCGAGAGCGCCTATAGCAATGCGGACTTTGTTGTTATTGCGGCTCCGACAAATTACGATTCCGTTACCCAGCACTTCAACACGACGGCTGTGGAAAATGTGATCGAGCTGGTCATGAAGGCGAACCCGAACGCCGTCATGGTCATCAAGTCCACAGTGCCGGTTGGATATACGGCCTCCGTCCGGGAGAAGTACAACTGCAAAAACATCATCTTCAGCCCTGAGTTTTTGCGAGAGTCCAAGGCGCTGTACGATAACTTGTTCCCCAGCAGGATAATCGTCGGGACAGATGTGGAGGACGAGCGGCTGACACAGGCTGCTCACACCTTCGCCGAGATGCTCCAAGAAGGTGCAATCAAAGAGAACATCGATACGCTGTTCATGGGATTCACCGAAGCTGAGGCGGTCAAGCTATTTGCAAACACCTACTTGGCTCTGCGGGTCGCATATTTCAATGAACTCGATACCTATGCAGAGAGCAAGGGCCTGAACACAAAGCAGATCATTGAGGGCGTGTGCCTTGATCCGCGTATCGGGACGCACTACAACAATCCCAGCTTCGGTTATGGCGGATACTGCCTGCCGAAAGACACCAAGCAGTTGCTGGCCAATTACGCAGATGTCCCGCAGAACATGATGTCGGCCATAGTGGACAGCAATAGAACACGGAAGGATTTCATCGCAGACCGAGTGTTGCGGCTGGCTGGGTACTACGGTTACGGCGAGGACAACCAGTGGAATAAGAGCTACGAGAAAAATGTGGTCATCGGAGTATTCCGTCTGACCATGAAGAGCAACAGCGACAACTTCCGCCAGAGCAGCATCCAGGGGGTCATGAAGCGCGTGAAGGCAAAGGGCGCAACGGTTGTGATTTATGAGCCGACGCTGGAGGATGGAGAGAGGTTCTTCGGTTCAGTAGTGGTTAATGATTTGAAAAAGTTCAAAGAACTGAGTGACGCCATCATCGCAAACAGGTACGATGGGTGCCTTGATGATGTGAAAGAGAAAGTATACACAAGGGACCTGTTCGGCAGGGACTAGCAAAAGAACTGATTGAGAAAGAAATGGAAATGATAATGAAATTTACATATGAAGGAGGGATCAGCAAATGAACACATCAGTATATAACAAAACATTCAGGCGTACTGTGAATAAGTCTGCAATCCCGACCTGCAATATTTTGGGTGTGGATATCGCAGCTATTGATATGCAGTGGCTGGTTAATTTCCTCAACGAAAATATAAGCGATTTATCCGGTGATTACATATGTGTGTCTAATGTTCACCGTGAAAAATATCCACTCGTTGCTTCGGCACAGGGGTGCTGAAAATACACAAAATTAGCCTTCATATTGCGACGAAACTCAACATTTGAGGGCAATATGGGGGCTTTTCTCGTATATTTTGATTGGTGAACTTATGAAAGCGGGATATAAATGTACAAAACGAATGGATATTTTTCACTATGAACTTAGATGGGTGAAATGTAAATAGAGAATGTACTTGATGAGGGTACATATTTGATTTTATTAGGTTACAAGGGGGGAGCAAGATGATTACTTCCAAAAGAAATGAAACGATTGATGTGTTAAAAGGAATAACGATTATTATGGTTATCTTTGGCCATGCCTGTCAAGTTGTGGGGGGGGGGGGGACCCAA
>NZ_CAXSVO010000050.1:0-11277 GCF_964240875.1 Ruminococcus sp. 5_1_39BFAA
AAAAGTTAAATAAAGATGATAAAAAATGGGCCTTGGACAGGACTGGTTTTAAACGTGTATCCGATGACACACCTGTTAGGGTAGACATTGGTCTTTACCCGATTTCACGTTATAATAGGCGAATCGACGCAGGTTATTTACATTTTTGCCCCATAAATATCACTTTCAAATGGGTTATGAACAAAACTCCAAGAAAAATGTACAAAACAAAAAGACCGCCGATGTACAAATCAGCGGTCATAAAAAGTTACATATCCTGAAATGTTCATTTGCGTTGGTCGCAAATGATGTTATCATTTTTTTCACGTTAAAATGCGAATGATATTATCATTTTGGGAATCCACCAAAACAGTGATACAGAAATGTACAAACACACCTCTGACGCTGCCGCGAACAGGAAAATGAACATTTACATTTATCCCATTTCACGTTATCTTACGAATGATAACATCATTTTGGCATTCCGCGCATACGGTTCCCCGGGATGAGCTTTACGCCTCCCCTTCTGCCTCGGTCGTCCTCTTCATCTCATTCAGCTCTAAAGCATCATCCAGATTGAAGTTCACAGTTTGCTGCTCCGGGAATCCAGTCCCCTGAATCCGATAGGACATCGTGTTCTTCCATTTGCAGCTTCGATATAGCAGCCTGATCAGGTCCTTGCTGTTCACATCACAGGTTTCCCGATCCTTGATTTCAGGGAGCCTGTGGGCCCCGTCGTCATCAATACCACAGCTCTGGATGGCAAGCTGCTTTTTCCTCAGATTCAGCAGAAATCGGTAGTATTCCGGGTACCCCATGATCTCCAGCGTAGTTCGATGGATGGCAATCCTCCCCGTGTCCAGATTTACAGATATTCCCGGCTTCTTTGCATCCCACAACGTGTTCACTTCTTCACTCATATTCTCATCTCCTAAAAAAGGGCGCACTTGTCCCCCGGCAAAACTCAATGCTCAAAAATAAACTGCTACTTCCGTTCTCCTGTCAGTATCCCTACTGAAATATAGCCGTCCATCTGTTGGATCTCCGTATCCGCCCTATGCTGCTCTACAGGGACACCGAAGGTATTCGCAACATCATCCGGATAATATCCCTTTCTCGTATTGACCTCGGTTTCCGCCGCATTATTATTCTGGGCGTCCTCATTAGGCATCTCGGCCACTTCCTGAGATGCCTGTTCATTTTTCTTGCGGCTCTTTCTCTCGTGAAAGATTTCTGGAACCATCAAATCAAACACATAGAGTGTCTTGCCCTCAAACTGAATGCGGTAGCCAAGTATTTTGTACCGGCAGTTCTCGTCCCATCCCATTTCCCGATAAACCAGCTCAGAGAACGGTTTGCCTACCATCTTCCTGCTTTTCCGTTTATCCGGCTTTGCGATGCACCAGCGCAGTGCGTCCTTATCATTTTCATCGCAGCCCTCCACGACGATGCGTTTCAGCTCCCTGTTGAACATCATGTGGATATATACAACGTCCTCAAGTCCCTCAATGCAGGCCGTGTTGAAGGTAACGCTGTCCTTCCGGATTGTGATGGCCGGATCTCGCAGATGGGCAAACAGCTCCTTTCGGACAATCTGGTATCCATCATAGGAGAAGCTCTGCTCCAGTTCGGCCGTCCTCTGCTCCCTGGCTGAAAGTTCTTCCTTACTTAATTCATTCATCTTCTGCTCCACTTTCATAAGAGTTCTCCCATCCTTTCATTATTATTTCTGCCTCCTGCATTAGGGTCTTCAGTTCATCCGCGGTTACCAGACTGTAGTCCTCTACTTCCTTTGCAGGGCGCAGAATATCCCAATTTCCTGCATAGTGCTCCTGAACCAGCATATTCACACAGGTAATGCTGGTAATGGCCCTGCCGAAACTATTTGTCCATGTTGCGGGGAACACCATCATTCTCTTCTTAATTATGATTTCTTCCGTATCTTCTTCAGGGCTATCCTGCTTCGGCTCCTGCGGTGGCAGAACAATCTCTTCCGTCTTAATCATCTCAGGCTCATCCAACTGGAACAGCAGCATTTCGTTTTCTCCATCGCCGATATATTCCCCACGAAAGCGATAGCGTGTTTCACTTTCCCATTCCATGATTTTGAAGAGTATTCTAGCAAGCCCCCGACAGGAGATAGCACTAATACTCCAGCGTGAATCTTTCAATCGTCCCCACCGAATTGCATTCGGATTATCCTTACTGCATGGCCGAATAGCTATGCACCTTTCAACAGTGTTGAGCAAAAGCTCTACATATTCCTGTTCTCCGAACTTTCTCAGACAGGCAGTGTTAAATCTCATTTTCCCATCGGAAATCGTCATAGCAGGATTGCTCAATGTAGAAAAAAACTGCGCCCGGACGATCTCGTAACCGGATAGATTCAGCTGAGTTCCTTCCACAATGTGGGTTTGCTCTGTTTCAAAGTCCTCGATATAGGCGCTGGATGATGCCTCCTGATAGTCTTCAGCAGAGAAGCCTGTCCAGTCCTTGTCCACTGGAACATATCCTTTCAGTACTCCATCATCCACAACACTCAACACAGGTAGGGGACGATTTTTTGCCGCATACCCCCTCGATGCTTGGAGTTGATTGGCCGCATTGAACACTTCCCTGGATACAATTGCCTCGTGATGATCCCTCCTTCTGTACTGAGTTCTATCGTTATTATTCTTTCTGGATTTATGATTCAAATAACTCGGCGTCCATGTCTTCCGGGCCAGCACATCTCCGCAGTGGCGCTCATTCTGAATTATTTTCATAATGGAGCCTGGATTCCAACTGGTGTTCCCCTGCTTCGTTTTCCGTCGGTACTCTGTCAACAAGTCAGCAATCTCCAAAAGGGAGAAGCCGTTCAGATACAGATAATAGATCACCTTAACAGTTTCAGCTTCATCCGGGTTGATGACAAGATTCCCATCTTCATCCTTGTCATATCCCAGCAATTCCGGGGTTAGAAAAATGCCCTTGGAAAAACGGTGCTCGATCGATATATTCATGATTTCAGACTTGATGTGAGATTCTTCCTGTGCGACTGCTGACAATACTGTCAGAATTATCTCACTGGTCTGATCCAATGTATACAAGTTCTCTGTTTCAAACAGCACACCTACCGGATGTTTAAGCTGCGCCAATTTTCGAACTGCACTTATTGCATCAACTGTATTTCTTGCGAATCGGGAAATGGACTTCGTAACAATCATGTCGATTTTTCCTGAGGTACAGTCATTCATCATCCGGTTAAATTCTTCACGATGCGCAAGAGAGGTTCCAGAAATACCTTCATCGGCATAAATTCCAACCAGTTCCCAGCCACGATGCTCCTTGATATACTCCTCATAGTGGTTCTTTTGGAGTTCAAATGATGAAGTCTGATTGGGATCATCCGTTGAAACACGGCAGTATGCCGCCACGCGCTTATGTGAGGTATCCTCATTCAAACTCATAATCGCTCTTGCCGGAATAACCTCGATCTCATTTTTATCTACGCCCCTATAGCGTTCTCTGATTTTCTGTTTTCTCTTTTCCGCACTCAGGCATTTCTCATTTTCCGTCATTCTGCGCTCCCTCCTCCGGCTTTAAACTCCAATACCACTGCCGCATCTTCCGATAACACCGTACTCCGACTTCCTTCCTAGTGTCCTCTGCGGTCCTATGGCTGATTCCCTCATCACTGAGGCGCATGTACATCTCTTTTGCCTTCATATCTTCGCTGGAAAGCAGTTTCTTAATTAGGTAAGCTGCCTTCTCTGTCTTTGTCTGGAATACCAACTGTTCTGAGCTTGTAGGCTGCATCAATGGACTCTCGCACTTTATCCATCGAAACCCTGTCTCTGGACGAATCTCAAACTCAATATCATTGCCCACAGGTGCGAGGCTGTTCTTAATCTGGTGAACAATTCGGATATCGCTATCCGTCATATTCCTCTCCACTTGAAGAACGCTTCGCGCCGCCGCAACAACATCAATGCTTCCAAGGCTCCGATACAGATCCTTGGAGCCTTCTTTTTTATTCAGGTGACCGATCAGAACAACAGCGCAGTCATATACAGACGCCCACATTCCAAGCCTCTGCATCAGTTTTCTCGCCCTTCCTGCAATCAACAGGTCTGAATCGTTTCCCAAATACGCCTGTATCGGGTCGATCACAACAAGCCTTGGCCTGAAGCAGATAATCGCCTGCCGTATCCGTTCATCATCAAGAGTCAGGCCACCGCACACTTCTTCATTTATGAAGGCAATATTCCGGCAATCAGCGCCACATCGTTCCAACCGGGGCTTGATTGTGTCAGCCACACTGTCCTCAGAACACTGATAAATCACACGCTGTGGTCTTCCTATTTCTTTTCCATCCGGTGTCAATCCACCGTTTGAGACTTCCGAAATCAGGCTCATCATCATCGTAGATTTCCCATCTCCGGGGTCACCCTGCAGGAGCGTAATCTTCCCGATTGCAATATACGGATACCAGAGCCAACGTACAGAAGTCGCTCTAACATCACTATATAATGTAAGTAAATTGGATTCCTCTTGTCCCTGCATGGTACCTCTCCTCTCATCGATTCACCCTTCCATTCCAGATACAAATCTTCATCTTAAGTATACTTTTTCTTTGCAGAGTTGACCGCTACCCTATATGTAGCACGTTTTCAAAAATGCCACCTGATAGGTAGCAAAAACGCCTTAGACCACAGAGCTGCTGAGAGGGTAGGTTATTGCGGTCTTAACAGTTTAAAGTTTCGTTCTATGTTGCTATGTGTTTTGTTTTGAGCTAATAATGTCATGGCTTATGCGAGTCGTCATGAATTAGGAGGTAAACATGGCCATAGATTACGCAAGCATAGGAAAACGAGTAAAGTATTACCGAACAAAAGCAAACCTTTCTCAGGAAGAACTTGGAGAAATCATCAATATTTCCCGCAAGCACATTAGCCTCATTGAAATCGGAAGCAGTACGCCCAGTCTCGATGCACTTATTGATATCGCCAACGCTCTGGGTGTCTCTGCGGACGATCTCCTTGTGGACAGCTTGAATCACCATGCGTCCACAGCAGATTCAGAGCTTCACCGCATACTGCTCGACTGCAACAAAACCGAAGAGGAAATCCTGACCAGGAATGCAAAGGAGCTCAAAGCAATCCTGTACGGATTAGGAATCTGACGCACAACTGAACAACTGTAACTAACAATAACTGCCCCGCATAAGCCAGCAGCGGCGCCCAGGTTCATCCCGGGTGCTGTCTGTGGTTAGCCGGGGCAGATACAAAAAGTCCACAAGTGCCTTTTCACCCTCCGAAATGGAAAAAAAAAGAAGCCCGCTAGCGCACCATGTGAGATTCACACAGTGCGCCAGCGGGCTGGTGTTTTGGGCTTCTTTCTTATAATCGCAGCTTAAATCAAATATACTTTTTCATTACGCGCATATAGTCCTTTTTAGCATTGAATATTGCCATTACGTTTACCTGTTTTTCCTTTTCGTCAACCAGATAAAATATCAGATATTCCTTGTAAACGGTAAACCGATATCCTGCGCTACGAATGACTCTGTCCTTTGGAATACTCCCGGCATTTGGGAAGGTATCAAGTTTTTCACATACATCTCTCAACTCGCCTACAAAACGTTTTGCTATTTCAATATCTTTGGACTGCGTAGCAATCCAGAATGCAATCTCTCGCAAATCTTGTTTTGCGGTGTCTGTCAGTCTAACCGTATAACTCATAGCTCAAGTCCATCCAATTCTGACAGGATGTCATCGAACGCATCATCCATGTTCTGTACTCTTCCGAGTTTCAGGTCATCGGCCGCCTGCGCCAAATGAGCATAAACCGCGAGTCTTGCTTCAAGCTCCATGATATAGTTCTGCTGTTCTACATAATCATCGTGACAGAGGACAACCGTGTCCTCTTTCCCATTGACTGTGATCGCCACAGGGTTTTCCCTTGACAATGCAGATATCTGAGCATAATTTGTCCTCAGATCTTTGGATGGCCTTATTGAAATTGCGCTTTTCATAACCATACCTCCTCGTCTTCGTGGTAGTCATATTATAACCCTTTTTGACCACCTTGTCAAGGCACACTCAAAAAATCAGCTTACAATCTTCACAGATACTTCCCTGCTGACCTTGATTTCGGATAAGAATTTGAATCCTTTTCAATACTTCAAGCACCGATACGCATCCGCCACAAATTGGATGACATCCACGCTCATGCTCTGGATGAACACTTTTCCCTTGATATTCTTGAGTGAATCAATCTCCCTCTTGCCCACGCATTGCCACTGCTCCAGCTCCTTAATGGAATCCACCACCGCATCGTCAATGAACGCAGCGAGCTTTGCACCTTCAACGACGCTTTGCACCGGCAACGGTACGCCGCCTTCATTCAGACTGATCACCTTTGGCTTGATGATCTCCGACAACCGCCGAAGCGCATCCTCTGGCTCCATCCTGCGGAGGTAGCCCTTCATACAACTAACCACTTTCAGTTCCAGCGGCGATTTGGCATAATCCTCTATCGACAGCCATTTCAGGTCTTTCATATTCTATAATCTCCTTCTGATTGTATATTACTCCGGGCTTTGTTTAGCTCCTGGCTATGTGTTTATCCCGGCCATCCACAACATATAACAGAATTTTGCACATAGCAAGTGGGTAGTAAAAATAATAATGTGTAGCTTGATAAAAATGTCCGTGGCTGATGTCACAAAAGCAAAAAAAGCCCCCACCGAGCGCATGACCTGAATCACACACCCGATGGGGGCTGTACCGTTATCCTCTGTTGCCGGTTCTCTACCGGCTACTGGTTTTCTATTGTTCTCATGTTTTCCCTCAGTTTTTCTCTATCAGTTACCCACACTCCCCAGTTCGATCAGCCGGAGCAGTTCTTCACCCTTCTTCCGCTTTTCCTCGGTCATGCTCTCCCGGCGCTTGGCCTTGAGCTTGTCCTTATCCTTGAGCTTCTTCCTCGTGTAGCACACGCTCCGGCCGCTGACCTTCCATTTCTCGTCCAGGAACATCACCGTGCCATCAGGGTTCGCCCTGCGGAAGCCGAGGAAACTGCTCAGGTTCCGGCTGTTACCTGTGGTGGTCAACATCACTCCGAAGTTCGTCTGGTACTCCACCGTGTCGCCCTTGACCAATCCACTCTTGATGAAAGCCGTGTAGATTCCCTTCTCGAAGTTCAGATAATCCGGTGCCGCCGCCAGCTTCTCCTCGGTGATCTTGATGTGTCCGCTCCGGGCACTGCTGCGCTTGCCGGCGATTGCTTTGCCCTCCATGTCCCGGAACAGGCTGCCCTGCACGTCCAAACCGTTGACGTTCATCTTCATTCCGGCGAAGTTCGTCTCCGGCAGCGCCTTGAGGCAGCGAACAAAGAAGTCAAAGTTCTTTCGGGCAATAGTGGTTGCACCCTGCTCCAGCTCCAAGGCATCACGCTCACTCTTGAGGTCTGCGATGCGGTCACGGATATCGTTGGCAAGCTCCTCGTAGACGGCGGCTTCGGAATCGCTGTTGATCTCATCCCCGCAGAACCATTGCGTACCCAGACCCACCGTCGAGATGCCGCTCATGATGTCCACCGGCACATCGTCCGTAGAACCATTCTCAAGGGTGTGCTTTGCCTCGGCGGTCTTTTCCAAAGCCTCGATGCGCATGGCTTCTACCTGGTTGGCCACGGTCTTGTTCAGCTTCTCCTCCAGCTCACGAATCTGCATCTCCACCGTCTGGAGCCGCTGGGTGGAGTAGCTGTTCCGACCGCTTGCCCGTTCCATCCTCTCGCAGGCGGCGGCAAACTGGCGCATCAGCCAGCTGTCATCCCCATTTGCTTCCAAATCCCGCTTGAGCCAGTACAGGTTCTCCATGAAGCTCTGCTCCAATGCGCACTCGTAGGTGGAGCCGGAGGTGCAGCCGTGGGAAGCTCCCTGTCCGTTTTTGGAGCAGCGCCATACGGGGTAGTAGTAATAATACCGTTCGCTGTACCCCTCCGGGGCGATGCCTTCGGCCGCAAGGGATCGATTGTCCGTATAGCCCGGCAGCGCATTGTTGTAGCCAATGCGGAACAGCTTCTCACCACACGTCCTTCCATGATACTCTTCGCCGCATGTGAGGTTGGTGAACACCGACGCCCTCGACCCACGGCGCTTCTGCTGCTCTTCACTATTGGACTTGGCTCTATCGTTTGCCTTTGCGCCGCGCTCCAAAAGCATGGCCTGTGCCTTGTTCCACGTCAGCCGGTCGATGATGGCAACATGGTGGTCGTTCACATAATACTTGGCCACCTCGCCGTTGTTGCGGGTTGCCTCGTGGGTCAGGAAGTTCTTGGTGACGTACTTCTGGTTCTCACAGTCGCCCACATACTTCTCATTGCGGAGGATGTACAGCACTGAATCTGCCCGCCAGATGCTGCCCTTGACCGTAGTCTTGCCCATCGCATTCAGCTCCTTTGCGATGGCGTTGGACGAGGCCCCGCAGACAAAGCGATCGAAGATGTACCGCACGATCTCTGCCTGCTCCGGGTTGATGAGCCACTCGCCGTTCGGCCCCTTGTCGTAGCCCAGCATCCGGCTCAAGTCCACCATCGCTTCGCCGCGCTGGAACTTGCGCTGGATGGACCAGCGGATGTTATCGGAAATCGACCGGGATTCATCCTGCGCCAGTGCGGAAAGGATGGTCAAAATCAGCTCGCCGGTGGCGTCAAGGGTGTCGATGTTCTCTTTCTCGAAATAGATGCCCACAGGCGGATTAAGCTGCCGGAGCTGTCGGACGCAGTCCAGAGTGTCAATGGTGTTGCGGGCAAAACGGGAGATGGATTTCGTCACGATGTAGTCCATCTTGCCGCCCAGCGCCGCCCTCATCATCTCGTTGAACTGCTTACGCTTTGCTCTGGAGGTGCCGGAAATCGCTTCGTCTGCGTAGATGCCGGCCAGCGTCCAGCCGGGCTTGCTGGTGATCAGCTGAGTGTAGAAACGCTTCTGGGTGGTGTAGGAGGTCTGCTGGCTTTCGTCTCCGGTGGAGACGCGGCAGTAGGCCGCAACCCGGAGGTTCCTCTGCTTCTTGATCTGGCCGCCGTTCTCCACAGAGCGTACCGTTGCCGGAATCACATTGATTTCCGGTTTTCTCGCTGCTTGCGCATTCTGCATTGCTTGTTCCATCTGTTCCATCTGTTCCATATAATCCTCTCTTTCTGCGGTGCTATGGCTGTACCGCTGTGTATATTACCTATCCTCACGCTCTCCGAAACTCACGCTTCGACCGCATCCGCTGGCCATCGAAGTAGTCGCTGGTGTAGCGGAAGTCCTCCACATTGGAGTACATCTCCACCTCGGTCTTCGTATCGTCAAACCAGCGGACGGTGTAATGAAGCGGGTCGTGGACGGTGATGTCTAGCGCAAAAGCTCGAACATAATCGCTGGTCAGACCGTTCAGGAAAGCCACCGTGCCCTCATGTCCTTCCAGCAGGGTCTTCATCCACTCCAGTGCCTTTTCCCGTTCCTGATAGTCCCCCTCCAGCTTCTCCCAGTAGGCTTCGAGGTCGGAAAGGTGCTGCTCCAGCTTGGCTTTCTCACCCTGGGCTTCCTGCAGGCGGGCAGTCTCAGTTTCCAGCCGCTCTCTCACCGAGGCGATTTCCTCATCCGTCACGTTGGTGTCCCCCAGCAGGTTCCGCCGAGTCTCCAGCGTATCCTTTTCGGAGATCAATCTGCGGGTGCGCTTCCCCGCTTCCGTAATGGTCACCTGCTGGGCATCGATCTGACGTTTCAGGAAGCCCCGGTCACGCTCCATGTTGTCGGTCCTCTGGACATTGTTGAGGCGAATCCATATCTGGGATACGAAATCATCCGCCTTCTGGGTGAAGGGGCAGGTGCTTTCCTCATCCTGACCGTACCGTCCGCTCATGATGTCCGCCACCGTCACATCGTCCAGCACCGGCTCTGCGACCAGGTCAAAGCGGTCGATGAATGCCTTGCGGAACATGCGGACGACCTGTTCTTCGTAGACCTTCTCAGCGTGGCAGACGTTCTTTCCGTTGTTCAGCGCCGCAGTCGGGCAAAACCAGATGCGGTTGTTATTCCCATTGCGGATATTGAAATACCGGCCACAGTGGGCGCAGGTCAGGCGGCTGGAAAAAGCGTACAGGGTCTTCTCCTTTGACCTGTTCTTGCAACGGGCTGCATTGATACTCCGCACTATCTGCACACTCTCGAACAGTTCCCGGTCAATGATGGCGGGATGGTGGTCGCGCACCATGTACTGCGGCTTCTGCCCTTCATTCTTGACCGACCGATGCGACAGGAAGTCGGGGGTGTAGGTCTTCTGGAGCAGCACATCTCCGCAGTACCGTTCAAGGCTGATTATCCTGGAGATCATGGCACCCGTCCAGCCGCACTCGATGCCCTCCTTGGTCGTACTGCGGTTCTTCGCTTTCTTCGGCTTCTTCCCCACATTGGGCGCCGGGATGTGCCTGTTGTTCAACTCCCGTGCCACATCCACATAGGGCTTTCCGTCATTGACCTCGTTGAAGATGTAGCGAATGACCTCGGCTTCTTCCTCGACGATTTCAAGGCGGCGGATCTGGTAACCGCCCTCCAGCGTTTCGATGCTGTCCTCTCCCTCCATGAAGCGGTAGCCGTAGAGGTCGATGTTCTGGGTGTGCCCCTTGGGGAACCTCTTCTGGTTGCTCCATTGGATGTTGGTGGAAATGGTGCGGGATTCTTCCTGGGCAATGGCCGCAAGGGTCGTCAGGATGAAGTTGCTGGCAGAATCCTGCGTATCGAGGTTCTCCTTTTCAAAGAGGATGGTCACATGGTTATCGTGGAGGATGTCCAGCGCAGTCATGAAGTCGCTGGTATTGCGGGCGAATCGGGAAATGGATTTGCACACGATGCGGTCGATTTTCCCCTCCTGGCAATGGCGCAGGAGCCGCCTATAGCCGGTGCGCCGCTCCTTGTTCGTGCCGGAAATGCCGTAGTCGGCATAGACACCGGCGCTCGTCCAGTCGGGATTCTGCTGAAGCAGCGAGGTGAAATACTTGTCCTGAGTCTCGTAGGAGTTCTCCTGGTCGTCGGAATCCGAGGAGACACGGATGTAAGCCGCCACCCGGAGGATGCCCTGCTTCGACACCGTTCTGGCCAGTTCCGCATTGGAGACGAAGTGATTCAAGTCCAGCTTAGGCGTGTACTGCGACTGGAACAGGGTGGAGAATTCGCTCTGCTGGTTTTCTAAGCTGTCGCCCCGCAAAATAAAGTTCCTGTCTCTTGCACAAAAACAGCGAATTATTATATCAGTTCCATAATGATGT
>NZ_CAXSVO010000051.1:0-11013 GCF_964240875.1 Ruminococcus sp. 5_1_39BFAA
CGACAGCAAAACCTTACATATCTATTTCTTATCAGAAAGATTCACTTTCCAAAGACACAAGATTTTTTACAGCCTCGAATGTCCCGGTGTATGTAGAACTTCTATGTTTCTTTCTCCGAGGTCTATATGCTCGCCCCCGTATAATACTTTCGTCGGTGTTCCTTGAAAAAACTCATAAGTATTCACATCATAGCTGTTCGGCAAATCACAACGGTCAACAACATATTCTTTAATTGCTTCTAATGGTTGAGGAAAGCCACCATTAAGCCAACCAAGTTCTGCTTCGTGTGCGTAAAAATCGGGATAATACTTGTGTCCCCCAATATGATCCCAATGAATGTGCGTAGCAACGACTGTAACAGGTTTATTGGTCAATTTCTTTATAACCTCAGAAATATTGCAAATTCCCAGTCCCGTATCAATCAACAAACTGCGTTCTGTGCCATTCAAAAGATAACAATGAGTTTCTTCCCAATGGCGATATTCGCTGATTATATATGTATCTTCATCAATCTTGTCTATTGTAAACCAATCTTTCATTCTATACTCTCCAAAATAAAAATTTTCTTAGCTCTATAAACTGGGAGTTAGTGCATGGCATAATTTATCTTTACCATGTGGATATGGTCTTCCCAAACTCCATTGATGTTTAGATAATATCTTGCAAGTCCTTCGTTGATAAAATTATTTTTTTCCAAAACTCTTAAAGAGGCTTTATTTTTCGGCATCACATTTGCTTCTATTCGGTGTAATCTTAATTCTTCAAAGGCATATTTTGTCAACATTTCTACCGCAATAGACATATATCCCTTGTTGACAAAATCCTTGTCTAATTTATATCCCAAAAAAGCAGAACAAAAGGCTCCCCATACCACGTTGTTCAATCCAATGATACCTATAACTTTTGGGGGTTGCTCCACTGACATAATATAAAAGCGAAAAGCTGTCCTTTCCTCATATTCAGACATTTCCTTTTCTAATACTTTTTGTTGATATTCAAGAGAAAAAAACTCCTCGTTTCGTGTAGGCTCAAAGGCTTCTAAAAACGTCCGATTTCTCTTATAGTAATCAACCACTTGTTCCGCAAGAGATATATTTGTTGGAACAAGCTGTATATATTGATTTTTCATGATACATCACCCCTACAACTTTCAGTTTATCGCTCTTGATTAAACTCATTTTACCACATCTCTACCAATTTTTCTACCCCTTCGACTACACTCACAACTTAATGACTTCTTGAATACTTCCCGAAAAAGAAAACTGCCATCAATTAAGACAGCAGTTCCTTTTCGGCTGGTATGCTATTAAGAATAAACAATATCGTTCAATACAATCTCGTCTGCACAGGCTCGGATATTATTCATCAATCTTGCCCATCTCATCATATCCTTTCCTTTCAGTTCTTCCGTCACACCTTGTTTTCTTGTCATTTCCTTAATCAGATACTCAGCCATATTACACGCCGAAGTATCAATTTCAGCAAGGTGTTCATATAACTTTCCGCTTGTAAGCAGATTGCAATATAAGACTTTCCTGTGTTCCCTTAAATATCTTTCCCTCATTCTTCCGTATTTCGTGAGAGCAGGGGGTTCTTCTATCGTCAAGCAGGGATAGTAGTAATCTCCGATGAGTTCGTACTGGATACCAGTTCTTTCGTCTGTGATAAATCGTTGCATTTTGATTTCTCCTTTTGCTTCTTATAGTAAAATTCCAAAGATTTCTCGTTGTGATTTTGCTTTTGACATTCTTCGGAACAGAATTTCTGCTGACTGTGTGTAGGCCAGTAGGTACTGCCACACACAGCACAGACACGCTGACGATAATAATGATGTCCTTTTTCTGCTTCTTTATCGGCTTTTGCCTTATCCTGCCTTGCCTGATAGCAACAATCCTTTGAACAGAAAATCTGTCGATTGCTTGTAGGCACAAACTCTTTTTGGCAATGAGGACATACCTTTATCTTAACGATTTCTCCACCGTTTTCAGCGATTTTTTCAGCCTTTCGTTTCTCTCGGTAGGCTTTTTCACGCTTACGCTGTTTTGCCAATCGCTCCATTTTTATCTGTTCTTCCTGTGCCTTGATTTCCGCAAGTTCTTCTTCCGTATAGGCAATATCAACCTGCCCGACATAATTGAAATAAATATCAACCTTTTGTGTCCTTGCTTTTCCAACACCCTCTGCTTCATAAACCACAATCTTGTCAATAAGTTCGTGGAACATCAAATCAGATATTTCTGTCGGCTCTTTACACTTGCGAATTAAAGAAATGAAATGCTTAATATCAACCGTATTTGCCTTTTCTTCGGTCAGTTCCTTTTGCATTTCCTCAATCTTCACTTCCAGTTCAGCCTGCTCATCATCATGCTGCTTCATCAGTTGCTTATACTGTCTTTCGGGCAGTAATCCCGAAATAAGATTTTCATACAAGCCACGAATAAGTTTGGAAAGTTCATCGTATCGCTTCTGAAAACGGTGCAATTCCGATTTATTCTGTTTTGGCTTTTCTGTCTGTTTCTCATTCCATAGTGATTGAAGTTCCTTTGCAAAGGCTTCTTCATCATTCAGAACAAATCTTGATAATCGTTTGACAGCCGATAATATCAAGGCTTCCACATTATCAGCACTAATCGAATGGGCAGTACAAGAGTTTACTCTGCTTGCATACCCACCGCAACGGTAAGAATACTGCACCGAACGGTCTTTTTTACTGTAATGCGTTTGCAAGGTCATTCTTCTGCCACAATCCGCACAGTAAAGATAACCGCTTAAACGATTGCTATGCGTACCCTTTGCCGCTGTTCTGTTCGCTCGTTTCTTTCGCTTCTGAACACTGTCCCAAAGCTCCTGCGAGATGATAGGCTCGTGCGTATGATAAAATACATACTGTTCATCTTCATCGGTATTCTTCCTTTTGTGCAGTTTGAAATTGGTACTGACTGACTTACGCAAAATGGTATGACCAAGATATTCCTGTCTGCTCAAAATCGCTCTTATGGTTGACATTCCCCAAAGATATGGGTCTGAAAACTTCATTCCATTATACTGCTCGGGGTGATATTGCTTTGCGTGTGCCGCTGGGATTAAGACCTTTTCTTCGGTAAGTAATTCAGCGATTGCTCTCGGACTTTTTCCATCGTTGGCAAGCAGAAAGATACGCTTTACCACCTCAGAAGCCACAGGGTCAACGACAAGCGTTTGTTTGTCGGTTGCTAATCGGTTATACCCATAAGGGATTGAACCGCTACAACGCTTTCCGTCTTTCATACGGGCGTCAAACACCGCCTTGATTTTATTGCTTGTGTCTTTGGCGTACCACTCGTTCATAATATTCAAAAACGGGGCAAAGTCATTATCAGAAGTATTATCGCTGTCAATACTGTTGTTTATTGCAAGGAAACGGACATCTTTCTGCGGAAACAGAACTTCCGTATAAAAGCCGACTTGCAGATAGTTTCGCCCTAATCGGCTCATATCCTTAACAATAATCGTTGCTACATTCCCTGCTTCTACTTCCTTAATCAACTCTTGAAAACTCGGACGATTGAAATTCACACCCGAAAAACCATCGTCAGTAAAATGACGGATATTCGTAAAGCCATTTCTTCGGGCGTAATCTTCCAAGTATTGCTTTTGGTTGGTTATTGAATTTGACTCACCATTAAGGTCATCATCTCTTGATAAACGCTCATAGAGTGCTGTAATCTTTGAAGTCCTTGACATTCTCTTATCCTCCTTTCCTTATGTAATCTTGTTTAGCATTACAGGGATTACTCCCTCTGCTAATAGGAGAAAACAGGGGTGCAAAGCGGAACTGTTTTTCAAAGAATTAAAAAAATATTTTTGAAGTTCCAAAGCCGACTTTGACAACCTATTTTCAATTTAGGAACGCATTATTTATCGTCCTACTAAATTATAGCCCTCAGGTGCCAGCTCGATTGCTGTAGTGGTCTCTCCAAAAGAAGACGCCCAACTGTCAAAATGGCCCAGCCCAAGGCGTTGCAGAGTACCATACTGCAGGTAACGCATATTGGTGTAAAGCTCCGTCATACTATTACTGATGGGTGTCCCGGTTGCAAACGTAATGCCTTTTCCGCCAGTTATTTCATCCAGGTACTGGCATTTAGCAAACATATCCGAAGACTTCTGGGCTTCTGTCTGTGCGATACCTGCCACATTCCGCATTTTTGTATAAAGAAACAGGTTCTTGTAATTATGGCTCTCATCCACAAACAGCCTGTCCACGCCCAACTGCTCAAACGTAACTACATCGTCTTTCCTGCTCCGGTCATTGAGCCGTTCCAGCCGGGCAGCCAGTGACTTCTTTGTTTTTTCCATCTGTTTGATGGTATAGCGTTCCCCATTCTCTGCTTTCGCAGTTTCGATTGCCATTTCAATCTCATCAATCTGACGCTCGATCATAGCTTCCTGCCGTTCAGTGGACAGTGGTATCTTTTCAAACTGGCTGTGCCCGATAATGACCGCATCATAATCACCGGTGGCTATCCTGGAACAGAACTTCTGCCTGTTCGCCGGTTCAAAATCTTTTTTGGTTGCAGCAAGGATATTTGCACCCGGATACAGGGTCAAAAACTCTGACGCCCACTGGCCTGTCAGGTGGTTTGGAACGACAAACAACGATTTCTGGGCAAGCCCCAGTCTTTTGCTTTCCATCGCCGCAGCCGCCATCTCATAAGTCTTCCCTGCCCCTACGCAATGGGCAAGAAGTGTGTTATCCCCGTATAGCTGATGGGCAACTGCATTTTTCTGGTGGGGATGCAGCACAATATCAGGTGACATGCCCGGAAATGTTAAATGGGAACCATCATATTCCCGTGGACGGTTGGAATTGAACAGTTCATTATATTTGGCACAAAGCACTTCCCGGCGCCCGGCATCCTGAAATACCCAGTCCTTAAATGCTTCCCGGATTGCTTCCTGCTTCTGGCTGGCAAGGGTGGTTTCCTTTTTATTCAGAATCCGCTTTTCCTTTCCATCTTCCTCTATGGTGTCATATATACGGCTGTCACGCAGGTTCAATGAATCCTCCAGTATCTTATAGGCATTTGCCCGCTGGGTCCCATAAGTGGCATCTATCAGGGGATTTCCAAAATCAGCACTCTTGCCCTTGATATTCCACTGCCCGGTCACATTGGAATACTGTACTCCGATCATTCCCTGTTCCAGTTTTCCCTCCGGTGTTTCAAAAATCTCCCGCATAAAATCATTGATATAGTTCGGGTCTACCCAGGTAGCACCGAGCCTTACCTCAATTTCCGAAGCATCCAGAAGCTTTGGCTGCACCCGTTCCAGTGCGCTGACATTTATGGCAAATTCCGGATGCTTTTCTGCACATAATCTGGCCACAGACAGCTTTTCCCTCACATTCCCGGATAAATATTCATCGGCAGTCTCCCATCCCGCATAATCGTCATTTAGATCACTTAACGGGTTTTTAAAAATAACTCCGCTTAATTCATTTACAACTCGCTCATGGTTCTCAGGACCTCCAAGAAGTCCCTCCATGTACTGGAGGTCTACACGGGCTTTTTCACTCATGGACACTGCCAGTGCTTCGGAAGGGGTATCTACGGAGGTAGCCACTTCCTGCCGTTTGATGGTACGTTTACTGAACATATCTGCTTTCCGGTTCAATGTCCCATCCTCATTCAGTACCTCCAGAGAACAGAGAAGATAATAGCTTGCATCCTGGTTAAATGCCATTTTATTGGTTCTGGAATTGATCATCCCGAATTTCTTTGTAAAATCATCATATAAGCTGGATAATTCTGCCTGTTTTTCCCTGATTGCAGCATCCCCGTATTCTTCCAGTTGATATGCGATCAACTCATTGGTCGCTTCCCTCAGTGCAACCATGCCTTTGATCCTCTCCAGCATGGTATCCGCCATTTCTACTGGCTTCATCACGGAATTTTCCCGGTAATACACATCCCCATCCACCACGGTATAACTGTAGTTTTTTACAGACGGGTCTGCCGGGATTGCTTCCCTTTCCAGATCATCCTCCTGCTCATCCAGTCCTGCAGGCTCAATTTCACCCACAACATGGATGACTGCTTCCCGTAACTGTTCTTCAAAGGGCTTCCCCTCCACCGGCAGGCATGTGGATTCCATACCATAAGGTCCGGATACCAGTTCCATCTTTCCCACTACCATCTCCGGATGGGCGATAAAATACTGGTTCATGGCAATCCCATCCCCATTTTCACCAAGATGTACCCAGTCCGGTTCCAGATCCATCATCCTGTCCCGTTTCTTAAAGAACAGAATATCCGAAGTAACCTCGGTCCCTGCATTTTCCTTGAATGCCGTGTTCGGAAGACGGACTGCCCCAAGAAGCTCCGCCCTTTGCGCCAGATATTTCCGGACAGCCGGGCTTTTTTTATCCATTGTCCCTTTGGAGGTCACAACCGCAACAATCCCTCCCGGACGTACTTTATCCAGTGATTTCGCCAGAAAATAGTCATGGATCAGAAAATTATGCCTGTCATACGGCTTATCTGCCACCTTATACTGGCCAAATGGAACATTTCCCACCACTACATCAAAAAAATCATTGGGATGGTCAGTTTTCTCAAAGCCTCTGATCTGGATATTTGCTTTTGGGTAAAGCTGTTTCGCAATCCTTCCTGTCAGGCTGTCAAGCTCCACTCCATACAGGCGGCTCTCCTGCATCGCTTCCGGCAGCATTCCAAAAAAGTGTCCCGTCCCCATAGAAGGCTCCAGGATATTTCCTTTTTCAAACCCCATCCTGCCAAGGGTTTCATAAATAGAACGGATGATTACTGGGGAAGTATAATGGGCATTCAGGGTGGACTCTCTGGCGGAAACATATTCTTCCGGGCTTAAAAGACTTTTAAGCTGCGCATATTCTCTGCTCCATGCACGATTTGTTTCATCAAATGCTTCGGCAAGTCCGCCCCAGCCCACATACTGTGACAGAATAGTTTGTTCCTCCGGGGATGCAATTCGGTGTTCCTGTTCTATACGCTGCAGTGTCTGGATTGCTGCCACATTCCGCTCAAATTTCTGCTTTGCCGTGCCTGCCCCTAATGCATCATCCGTGATGCGGAAATTCATCGCACCAGCGGTATCTATTTTCTCTTTTTCCCGCTGTGGCTCTGATTCCGGTGTCAGATCCGGTTGCAGGAAATCAGGTTCGTCTGATTTCGTATCCTGATTTTCCGCTTCCGTCTGCTCCGGTTCTGTTTCCAATCCGGATCTTATCGGCTCCGACTCTTCTGGTTCTCCCTGTCCCTCCGGGTTTTCCGGTTCTTTTTTATCCTGCTCTTTCTCTGGTTCTGGCTTTTCCCATTCTTTCGATATGTTCTGTAGAATCTCCCTGCCCGCCTGATGGACTAACTCATCATAAGGGATCACCTGCAGTTCCTCTGCATGGCTGGCGATATAATCCCTTGCAGCCGTCTCATTGATAAAGAATTTTGTCTTTTCCGGATAGGCTTCCAGACGGCCATCTTCCCCAATCGTTACAAGGCGGTACCGGACTCCTTCCCTTTCATCCTGATAATGGTAAGTAAAGAATCCAATACTGTAATCGGTAACGTCTTCTGTACTTTCCAGTGCGACCACAACACGGCTGTCTGTCTGTTCCTGCTCCGGCTCCTGCAGAACGGGGATTTCCCCGGAATGTTCCTTTTCGGCATCCGCAATCAGCTTGTTTCTTGCTTCTACAAGTTTTTGCTGTTCTTTCTCTGCCTTCCACTTTATATATGCGGCTTCCGTCTCAGGTGTCAGAAAACGGTTCGTTTCTATCAAGGTTCGGATACGCTCTGCCACTTTCGGCCATGTCAAAAGTACCTTTGCAGATGGTTCAATAATGCTTCCTTTGCTGAGGCGCAGCCCTTCGGCATCATGGTCCTCATAGCTGTGCCATGACCCTGGAAGGGCAGATGTACTTCCTCCTGTCCCATATTCATTTTTCAGGAAAGCGGCCTGCTCTTTTTTATCATGGTTATTCTGGAAAAATTCATAGATACGGAATAAGCCATGCTCAAAACCGCTCCCCCTGCTCAACCGGTAATCTATTTCATCCTGGGTAATGAATGTCTCCACCGGAACTTCCAGATTTTCTGCAGGTGGGAATTTCATCGGTCTGCGTTTCAGTTCTTCCACAGACTCCCGGATATCCTCCGGGCGATAGACCACATGGAAACGAGCTTTCACGTCCCCACGCTGCAATGCCCCTATGGCCTGATCCATATGGCCTAATATCTGGTCAATTCCTTCCTGCGAAGAAAAATACTCTGCCAGCTTTTCCTCCGCATCCGGATGGATATGTGGTATCTCCAGCTCCTTCGGAACAGAACCGTATTCATCCTGAAAAAAGTTGTAAACCTTTGAGGCCAGTTCCATTTTTTCCAATGTCGGTACATGCCACATTTCCGCTTCATCCATATACTTTCCATCAAGAATCAGATTGTATGTGCGCTCTTCCACTTCCATCCAGGACAGCGTGCGCATTGGCTGAAATCTGGCTGCATCTGCCCTTGCAAATTTCATTCCATCCTCGTCGTACCAGACAGACAAAGGCTCTCCCTCAAAGGTAAAACCCTTTCCTCCCCTGCCATATTCCCGTTTCAAAAACTCGGCCATTTTTGCAGAATCCAGCCATTTCTGGTATTTCGCAAAAATACGTGGCCTGCTGTCTCTCTGTCCGCCGCCGGTAAGCAGCACGTAATCCACCATCTCATCCGTGATCGGTTTATCCCTGGAAAAAGGAACCATATCATTTGCATGGTTAATAGCGATGTTCCCGACCTGCTCTTCTGCACTTGGGAAAAGGGAAAGTTGTTCATATACAGAAGCTCCACCTGCATCATTGGTTGGAGTTTCTTCTCCGGGCATGAAAAAATCGGGCAGTTCTTCACTGTCCGATTCTTTCATTTCCTGATCAGGTTGTGCTGATATTTCTTCCGCTTCCTCTAATTGTAGATCAGTTCTGTCAGTACGATCTCCTCTGCTGAATGACGAATGCTGTTCATAAGCTGAATCCATTTCATCTGGTCTTTGGATTTCAGTTCCTCTGTCACTCCTTCGTCCGCTGCCATCTGCTCCGTGATTTCCTCCATCCTCTGCTCTGCCGCTTCCTGAATCTCCAACAAATGGTTCATCAGCCTGCCGGTCAGCAGAAGTCCTGAATAAAGCCCCTTCTTGTGTTCCTGCAGATATGTCTTCCGCATCATCCCGTATTTTGTCAGCACTTCCGCTGGCTGCTCGTCCATTTTGATATTCGGGATGTAATAATCGCCGTTCTTCTGATATGTCAGTTCCATAATCCTGGCTCCTTTCTTCATTCCTGCTATTTTCCGGATTTTCATTTGCATCCTCAACTGTTTTCCGCCTTTCACTTTCACGCTTTAAAGCATTATATTCTAAGTTATTATGATTTGCAACTCTTTTTTTAGAAATTTCCCGGTCATAAGCACGGATTGCTTTTCCGATCTCCATCAGAATCGGTTTACAAAGTTCTGTAATGTTACTTCCAAGCTGCGACAAAGCCGGAACCGTATTAAATTCATGGATATAGTCGAAGTTTAACAGTTCTTCGTAATTCTCCATATCCATTCCGCAGCGGGCCAGCAATGTATATGAGATACTGGACTGCATAGTTTCCCTAAGATGGACTTTTCCGGAATATTCATCTAACCCTTCCAGATAGCTTCCCTCTGTCAGATATTGTAAGTCCTCCCATACCTCCTCATAGCAGTCCAGCGTGATACGCTGTGCAATCTCCAGCAGCCGTTCCTCAAAGCTTTTATCCTGCCGGGTGCCTCCATAGATGTGTTCCAGATGATCTATTACCGTTTCCTGATGCTCCGGTTCCATCTTCCATAAATAAGGAGTACGCCCGATCCGCCGTGCCTTATGTATATCCGATATGTCAAACACATATTTCAGTCTTGGCCTTGGAGCATCTTCATCTATCAGGGCAATTCCTTTTGCCCCTTTGTTGACCCAGCAATTAAACCGGCGGCTGTTCCAGATGTCAATACTGGCACAGGCCGTGGCATCCGGACGTTGTGCATAGATCAAAAGCTGCTCCTGAAACGGATATTTGTAAATTCGTGCTGCTGTATCCAGATACCGTTTCCATGTTTCCCCGTTTTTTACAACTTCTTTCGCTGTCTCTTCTGCCAGTTTTGAAACTAACTCATATTTATTTGCCAAAGAAATCCCTCCCTGTCTTTCTTATGTTGTACTTTGTCAGATAATCTGCTAAAATAAAATCATTATTCCGAAAGGAGAACCATATGAAACACACCGCCACTATGGATGATGCCAATCATTCCTTTAATAATACAGTTTCCACCCTGCGGAAACATTTTACCCAGATAGATTTCCATGAACCCGAACAGATTAAACTGGCAAATGAATATTATAAATGGACGACTCTTAAAACAAACTTAATTCTGGATGAGAAATCATTCCAAATACCGCCCATAGCCTTACCAAACACAATAAAAAAAGATACATATCAATGGCTTCGGCCTGAAAAGCAGGCTGTGGTTTCCAAGTATTACTGCTATGATAAAGAAACTGACAAATATATTATTTCTGTGAAAAAAGACTCTGTACCAAATGAGGATATTGAAATAATTGCCCGTTCCCTTGTCCTGATACGTAAGGCTGTAGTCTGGGTTGATTTTGGCTATAATATCGGTACAGAATTTGGTGGAAGGCATCCTGCGATCATTTTAAAAAATCTAAAGGACTCTTTGATCGTCATTCCACTTTCTTCACAGGAACCCAAAACCATGGACTACAGTGTAAAAGTAGAAAAGGTCTATGGTTATCCACTAATGCCACGATGGGCAAATGTAACCCGTATCACACAGGTAAGCCTGTCACGGGTACATTTTGAAAAGATTGGTGATGTAAAGCCATACGTTCTCAAGCGGTAGTGTAAAATAGTTTGTGTTTCTGGTAAAAAATAACTCTTTTTTGGTAAGAATTCAGATATGACAATTCTT
>NZ_CAXSVO010000052.1:0-10582 GCF_964240875.1 Ruminococcus sp. 5_1_39BFAA
CTGGGATGAAGAAGATTTTGACGATGAATAATACGTTGTTTGGACATGACGAGAGTTAATTTTACAGGAAGTTAAGATTTAATTATTCCATATATTAGAAATATTTTCCATAGAAATATTACTCAAAAATTAATGCAATTTTGTACTAGGAGCTGACGATTATATAACAAAACCTTTCAACCCTTTAGAGGTGGTGGCAAGAGTAAAAACACAGCTTAGACGCTATAAACAATACAATGTCAGTCCAGTAGACCTTGCTGCTGAACCAACAGAATATGATGATAAAGGATTGTATATTTGTCCCACCAGTCATAAATGTACCCTGAATGGAGAGGCACTTCCACTTACTCCATTTGAATTTAACATCCTCTGGTATCTCTGCAAGAATCATGGTAAAGTTGTATCTGCGGAGGAACTTTTTGAAACCATTTGGGGCGAAAAGTTTTTTGAAAGCAACAACAATACCGTAATGGCGCACATTGCCCGAATAAGGGAAAAAATGAGCGAACCGCCTCGGAAACCCAGGTACATTAAAACAGTTTGGGGGGTGGGTTATACCATTGAATAAGCAGACATCTCAAGAAACTGGAAGCAGAGTTTTTCATAAGCGGCTTGCCTTGAAAATAACCATCCAGTTTATCGTAGTCATTATTATCTTTGAAGTCGCGTATATTTTGCTCAATTTGCTGTTTCTGATGATAATGGGAGCCACAAACCTTGACCAGACAGAAGCGTTTCAGGCGTTCAAGCCGTTTATGATTCCTATTATGGTTGTGGTGTCGATTGTGGGATGCGGGTATATCTCTTATCGTTTTATGCTGCGGCCTTTAGAGCATTTGGACGAAGTTGCGGAGGCAGCACAAAAGCTGGCCCATCCTACCGATGCGCCGATTATGCTTTCCGGGAACCTGAAAAGTATGGAGGATGACTTAAACCGGGTACGGGAGCAGACACTGAATAATATAAAGAGCGTACAAGAGACTGAGCAGCGAAAAGATGATTTGCTGGTATATCTCGCCCACGACCTGAAAACACCTCTGACAAGTGTTCTCGGATATTTGAAGCTGATTGAGGACGAGCCGGAAATCACGCCGGAGCTGGTTCATAAGTATAGCGGAATTGCCAGAAAGAAAGCTCAACGGTTGGAAGAACTGATCAATGAATTTTTTGAAATCACCCGTTTTAGTACACACAAGTTATCTCTGGAGCCAGTACAAACCCATCTTAGCCGGATGCTTATGCAGATGACTTATGAATTTAACCCTATCCTTGCGGTAAAAGGGCTGGAATGGGATTTGCAGATTGCAGAAAATGTAGAAATGATGTGTGATTCAGACAAGTTGGAACGTGCTGTTGATAACCTGATTCGCAACGCTGTGAATTACAGCTATCCAAATACAAAGATTTTCTTTTCCCTGACGCGAACAAGCGATAGTATCAGAATTTGTGTCCAGAACAAGGGGCCAACGATACCACCTGAAAAGATGGAACGGATATTTGAACAGTTTTACCGACTTGATGCTGCCCGTTCCTCTGATACAGGCGGCGCTGGTTTAGGGCTGGCGATTGCAAAAGAAATTATAGAGCTGCATCATGGAACGATTGCGGCATACAGCGAGGATGAAAACATTCAGTTTATTATCCAGCTTCCCCTGGACAGTCAGAAAATCACAAGAATTTAGTCATAAAGAAATCATGTGCCACTCAGGATAACCGAAAACACTTTTTCCCCTGTCTTGATATACTTTTAGTATCAAGGCAGGGTATTTTTTATGTTGGGAGGTACACAAAATGAGAAAACTAATGACATTTTGTTTTATCATCCTCTTTAGCGTCCTATCAGCGTTGTCCTGTTTCAATTTTGCCTTTGATGCGCTTGATCGGATAGAGAGGGACAAAATCACCATAGTCATTGAAAAACCGGAAAGCATAACCAATGCGGATTTCCTTGCGGAAATTGATTGCGTATTGGAAACGGTCAATGCGGATATTATGCTTCGCCAGGTTGAAAATGTAGAGGGTAAAGCTCACTATCAATATTTCAAGACCGGCCACACCGCAGATTTTTTGAGCATCAGCACCAATGCAAATGAGCCGTTGAAAAGTGGCGAATGTATTTCTACTACGGAACCCGCCGGATATACCGTATATCGTTTGAACGCTTCGGCACTCATGCAGGATATTTCATTCTATCCGTGGACCGATGCCGGACACCATGATCTTTCCGCTACTACCTATTATGTGAAAATGGGCCAGCAGTCCGCTGTGGTGGATGCAATCAGGCAGCTTGGATATGGTGTCACAGTAAATCCGACAACCTATATTTCAGGCCAGTTTTCCATTTTTCTATTCGGCTTCGTTCCGTCTTTTATGCTGGTGGCAAGTATGGCCTTTTATGTTCTTTCCGGTGGCAAAAAGAACGTGCTGAAGAAAATGGAGGGTTACACAACCCGCGATGTCCTGGCTGATGATGCCAAGGACATATTCCCGGTATTCGCAATCAGCTTCTTAATCATTGAGATTATGACCCTGATCGTGGCAGGGGCGTTGTATCAAACTGCGCTGCCGCAATATATGCTGTTCTCTTTGCCGAACATAGCCATTTTGATCGCTGTGGTACTGATTGGATTTGTCCTCTCGGCATTGCTTATTTGCAGGCAGAACAGCGCAGAACATATCAAAGGGCGCGTTCCAAGGCGGGGAATATATTTTACCACCACTCTCGCAAAAGGGGTATTCGTTGCATTTATTATCTTTTTCCTATCCATCGCCGTCCGTAATGCCGCAATCTCGTATCATACGATGCAGGCATCACGATTTATCGCGGATAAGGTTGAGGGATATGTTACTGTTCCTGTCAATATAAGCAATGCTTCTACCCAAAACCTGGCTGAAAACTACAAATCATTTTATTCTGCTACGGTGGAGCAATACAACGGTATTTTGGTGGATTCCAGTAACTATGAATACAATCTGATTAGTGGCCGCACGCCTGCGGAAGAATTTGGTCAGACATCCATCACTGTCAATCGCAACTACCTGGATTTTAACCCGATCTATGATATGAATGGGATGCAGATCACTGACGAACAACTTTCTGCTTCTGGTTTTAATGTACTGCTTCCGGCGTCAAGAGAACGAGAAAAAGAAAATTGGAGCGAGTTTGTCCAAGCGGCTTATGGAATGGAAGCGAACTTTATTTCTTACGACGAAGCAGCCAGCAAAATCTATTCTTATAATGCAAACACGGGAACCGGTGATTATGGCGCTTTAGATGAACCGGTCATTCTGGTGATTGATGAAGAACAGTTAGAGGGTATTTTTGTTCTAAGCTACTGTTCCAAAGGAGCCTACTTCCTGAAGGCTCCTGGACAAAACGCTTATACGGAGTTGCTGCCGATCCTACAAGAAGCTGGAATAGCGTCGGTTACGCTGGAGACGCCTTCGGTTGCTTCTACCTTTTCGGAAACAGTCAATCACCAGCAGCAAATGCTGATGTTATATGGCACACAATCGGCGGTATTGCTGATCGGCTTGATTTGCCTGATTGTCTTTAGCTCCAAGCTGTACTGCGAGAACTACAAGAGCAAAATCGCCTGCTGTCTGATAGAGGGATATTCTATGCTGCGCTGTATCCGAAAACACTTGATCGTTACGGTCATTTATTATGCCGGTGTTGTTGTGGTACTTCGGTTCATCAGCATGAGCATGAAAGTATCCTTAAACTATCTGCTCCTGCTGGCGGCATTTGCTGGTGAAGTGGCAATCACCCTGATCGTCAGCCGGGAATATACCAAAAACAACCTTTATCAGATCGTGAAAGGAGCTGAATAATATGGCAGACATCATTTTGTCCAATATCTGTAAAAAGTTTGGGGATAAAACCCTATTTGAGAATTTTTCTTTGAAGATTGAGCGCGGCGAATTTCTTGCCATCATGGGCGAAAGCGGCGCTGGAAAAACAACTTTGCTGAATATGATGGGATTGCTGGACAGCCCGGATAGCGGAACAGTTGTATTGTGTGGTCAGAAAAATCCGGCTTTTTCATCTCGCGCTGCGGTCAGTCTGCGCCGCCGTCATATCTCATACCTGTTTCAGAACTATGGTCTGATTGATACGGAAACCGTAGAAAACAATATGCGGATTGCAACACACTTTAAGGCCATCAGCAAAAAGAAAGAGCGGCGTCTGATCGCGGATGCACTTAATCAAGTGGGGCTGCAAGGTTATGAAAAGCGAAAAGTTTACACATTAAGCGGCGGTGAACAGCAACGCGTGGCGCTGGCAAAGGTAATTGCCAAATCCCCGCAGATCATCTTTGCTGATGAGCCAACCGGGAGCCTTGATGAACGCAACCGGGACTATGTGCTGGAAATCTTGAAGGAGCTTAACTATCAGGGAAAAACCATTGTTGTTGTTACTCACGATCCCCATGTGAATGAATGTGCAAGTCGGCATATTTTATTGAAAAGAAATGACAAAGTGTAAAGCATAGAAAATAGGAGATTTCAATTGAAAGGTGAACGATATAGTAAATGTTTTAATGGTTGAAGCAGAGAAACCTCTGCTTCAGGAAGTAGTGGCGTTGCTTTCTGATAATATACAGTGCCATGTTACAGAGGTGTCTTTGTCTGGAAAAAAGGGAAACATCCTCACCTTCCCCAATCTGGAAATTCGCATCAACGAACAGGCTGTCTACCACAATGGCATTCCCGTTCCCCTCACCCACCATGAGTTCTTTACCTTACTTTATCTAGCCCAACATCCATCTTGGGTTCTTAGCAAAGAGCAGATCTACGAAGCAGTCTGGAAAGCGGACCCGGAGCATTGCGGGGCGGCGGTGGCGAATGTGGTGTATTCCCTTAGACGAAGGATCGGGGACGCGTACATAGAAACAGTGGTTGGGAGTGGGTATAAGTTTCAGATTGTGTGATTGTGAGCCGATAGCAGGCATTTGGAAACAGATGCGACTATCGGCTCTAGTGTTGTGTTAATGATTAGAGAGTTGAGATAACCAGCTTTTAGAGGTAAAATAAAAGAACCAGAATGTTTGCTTGAGATAAATCAAGTCGAATGGAAGAAAAGCTATTAAGGGGGAAATACCCTTCGGGTATACCAGTGTGCGTTGAAAATACACGCAATAAGGAGAAAATCAATGACCACCATATATTATGTTGAGGATGATCGGGATATTGCGGAGAATGTAAAAACATATCTGCAAATCCGGCAGATGGAAGTACATTTATTTTATAGTATCGCTGATGCGAAACAAGCATTGCTGAGAAAATGTCCAGACCTCCTTTTGTTGGATCGGAATATGCCGGATGGAAATGGGGATGAATTGTGTAAATGGATTCGCCGCTTATGGGGAAATCAGCTTCCGATTCTTTATTTAACGGTTCGGGGGGAAACAGCAGATATTGTTCAGGGATTTCAGAATGGAGCGGATGATTATGTGGTAAAACCGTTTGAGTTGGAAGTGTTGCATTCCCGTATTCTGGCATTGCTGCGCCGGAGTGGGCAAACAAAGGAAACCCGGCTTTTCTGCGATCATCTTTCGCTTGACACAGATAAAATGTCTGTTTTTTGGGAACAGGAAGAAATTCTGTTGAGTCAGCCGGAATATCAGTTGCTCCTTCTGCTGATGAAGAACAAAGGGAAAACGGTAACCAGAAGACAGCTATTGGAACAGGTGTGGGACAGTAACGGAAATTATGTGAATGACAATACATTGACCGTGACAATGAAGCGCCTGCGGGAGAAATTACACAATCCAACCTGCCTGAAAACCATACGCAGTTTTGGGTATCGACTGGAGGAGAGCATATGACAGAGATAAGGAAACAAAGACTAACGGTTTTGATTCCGGTGCTGGTGTGCGTTGTCAGTATCATTGGTATAACAGTTTTCTGGCAGTATGAATACCGGCAGACTGCCTTTGAGCATGTGTCCCAATTTTGTGAGATTATCATAGAAAACCATCCGGAAGGAGAGGAGCAGGTGCTTTCTGCGTTGAAACAATATCATACGCTGGCAGAGCAGGAAGTGAAAGGAAATCAGTTCCTGAAGCAGTATGGATATCGAAATAATGAATTCTGCGAAGGTGTTCCGTGGAACTTTTTCATTCCTTCTGTAATTTTAATATTTCTGGTGATCTGTGGATTTCTGCTTACTGTATGGCGTATGAATAAACGTAATCGAATGAGAATAGAGGAACTGACGAGTTATTTGGAGCAGGTCAATGTTGGTGCTGCCGGAACAGTCATACAGGTGAAAGAAGATGAATTTTCCCATCTCCAGGATGAAATATATAAGACAGTTACATCTCTGTATCAGACAAGGGAGGCAGCGGTGCAGGCAAAAGTGAATTTTGCAGATAATCTGGCAAATATAGCCCATCAATTAAAGACACCGATTACTTCCGCCTTTCTTTCTTTGCAGCTTATGAAGAATACAACACCGAATATTTATGGAGAACAGATCGAGAGACAGTTGGATCGGTTGAACAGATTAGAAGAATCATTGTTGACGCTTTCTAAGATTGACGCTGGGACTTTACATATGGAATTTTCACAGGTGGACATCTATACTGCTTTGAACCTTGCAGCGGAGAACCTGAATGATCTACTGTTGAAAGAGAATGTTTCTGTGGATATTCCAGATCATGGGTGCATTGAAATCTATGGAGACATGGAGTGGATAATGGAAGCCCTTATGAATCTGATGAAAAATTGCATGGAGCATTCTAAGCATGGAGGAACGATACATTGTGATTATTCCAGCAATCCGCTTTATGCGGAGATCTTGATATGGGATGATGGAGAGGGTTTTCAGGCAGAAGATATACCACACCTTTTTGAGCGGTTTTATCGGGGGAAAGGTGCTGCCGGAAATGGAATAGGGATCGGATTGTCCCTGGCGCATTCTATTTTTGAGCTGCAAAACGGCAATATCACTGCCCGGAATCTGCCAGAAGGCGGAGCGTGTTTTGAAATAAGGGTGTACAGTCACTGAGATGTCACTTTCCTTTGTTATAATATGACTTGTAAGGAGGATGCTCTGCATACAGAAGTATGCTGTGCAAGTCAACGAGGAAAATGCAAAGCATTTTTTTTGAGTGGCAGTGAATGCCAGCCTATAACAAGAAGGAGAGGACGTCATGGAAATATTAAAATGCGAAGGGGTCCGAAAAGTATATGGTTCGGGCAATAATCAGGTTACGGCTTTAGACAGGATTGATTTGTCTGTGGAGAAAGGAGAGTTTGTTGCTATTGTAGGCGCATCTGGTTCAGGAAAATCTACGCTTTTGCATATTCTTGGAAGTGTGGATCAGCCGACAGAAGGAAAAGTTGTAGTGGAAGGAACAGATATTTCTACCATGAACCGGACACAGTCGGCTATTTTCCGGAGAAGGAAAGTGGGGCTGGTCTATCAGTTTTATAATCTGATTCCTACGCTTACCGTTCGGAAGAATATCCTCATGCCGCTTTCTCTGGACAAAAGGAAACCGAACCAGGAGTATTTCGAGCAGGTCATAAACACATTGGGCATTGCTGATAAGCTGGACTTTCTTCCAAACCAGCTATCCGGCGGACAACAGCAGCGGGCAGCCATAGCAAGGTCTTTGATCTACCGGCCAGCTCTTTTACTCGCTGATGAGCCGACTGGGAATCTGGATCAGAAAAACTCAAAGGAAATCATTGATATGCTGAAATTGTCTAACCGCAATTTGAACCAGACAATTCTGCTGATTACTCATGATGAAAAGATCGCGCTGGAAGCAGACCGTATTGTAACAATAGAGGACGGGCGCATTATCAGTGATCAGAAACGGGGGTAAGCAAAATGTGGAAAGATTACTCGGCAAGTTTTATTAAACAGAACCGCGCTTCCAGTATATCTATCATGGTTGCTGCATTCATCTCGGCGCTGTTTTTGTCTTTACTGTGCAGCCTTTTTTTCAATTTCTGGAACTATGATGTGGAACAGATTGTTTTAGAAGAAGGCGGCTGGCAGGGGCGTATCACAGGTAAGATTGATGAAGATGATCTGGCCATGATACAGAATTTTGCAAACGTGGAGAGCGCATCAGTCAATGAAGAACTATCGGAAGAACCGGAAATAGTGGTAGATGTGTATTTTCAAAATACCAGAACCATTTACCGGGATATGCCGCTCATCACAAAGAAACTCGGGTTAGATGCAAATGCGGCATCCTATCATGAACTGCTGCTATCCAGATATCTGATCCACGATCCGCAGGATGCAGAACCACCGCTTCTGATGGCATTTTATCTGATGATACTGATGATCATGTCTCTGGCATTGATTCTGATTATCCACAATTCTTTTGCGATGACCATGAATGCGAGGATTCATCAGTTTGGGATTTTTTCCAGTATTGGGGCTACACCGGGACAGATCCGCACCTGTCTGATGCAGGAGGCAGCAGCACTTTGTGCAGTGCCGATACTGGTTGGGAGCATCATTGGGATTGCTCTTAGCTTTGGAGTGATTCAAGCAATTAATTTATTGGCGGCAGATGTGGTCGGACGGCATGAAGCAGTTTTCAAGTACCATCCTCTGATATTTGTGATTACCATTCTGGTATCCGTACTGACTGTATTCATTTCTGCATGGCTGCCAGCGAAGAAGTTAAGCGGACTGACGCCGCTTGAGGCGATACGAAATACAGGTGAACTGCGGCTGAAAAAGAAAAAACATTCCCGTATCCTCTCCTTGCTGTTTGGAGTGGAAGGTGAACTGGCCGGTAATGCATTGAAAGCACAGAAGAAAGCATTTCGCACATCCACACTGTCTTTGACCCTTTCATTCCTGGGATTTACCGTTATGCTGTGCTTTTTTACTCTTTCTGGTATCAGCACAAACCATACCTATTTTGAAAGATATCAGGACGCGTGGGATGTGATGGTAACAGTGAAAGACACAGGAATAGAGAATATAGAGCAGGCGGAAGAAATCAACGAATTACAGGGAGTAAAGAGCAGCATTGTGTATCAGAAAGCTGAGGCAGTATGCTTCATTCCAGAAACGTATATCAGTGAGGAAGTGAATACACTGGGCGGTCTGGGAGCAGTGGCAGGCAGTTCCGTAACTGTGGGAGAGGGTTCCTATTTGGTAAAGGCTCCTATTGTGATTATGGATGATGCAGGTTTTAAAGCGTATTGTGAGCAGATTGGCATAACGTCAGAAGGTGCCGGAAGTGTTGTACTGAACCGTATCTGGGACAGTGTAAACAGCAATTTCCGATACAAAGAATATGTTCCCTTTATCAAAGAGGAGCAGAGTACAATCGTCTTACAGAACGCCGGGCAGGGAGAAAATTCAGTAGAACTTCCAGTGCTTGGGTTTACACAGGAAAGTCCGGTTTTAAGGGAAGAGTATGCGAACTATACGCTGGTGCAATTCATTCCCCTGTCTATGTGGAAAAAAATCGCCGGACAGATTGGGAATCCAGAGGCAGATACCTACATCCGGGTACTTGCCGAGGACGGAATAACGCTTACGGAATTAAATGCATTAGAGAAAGATATCGTACAGGTTATCGGCCGTGAATATACGGTAGAAAGTGAAAACCGTATCCAGGAAAAAGTATCAGACGAGAATATGCAGAAAGGCGCCATGCTGATTTTGGGAGCGTTCTGTGCTTTGCTTGCTGTCATTGGAATTGCAAATGTATTCTCTAATACATTGGGGTTTCTGCGTCAGAGAAAGAGGGAATTTGCACAGTATATGTCCGTTGGTATGACGCCAGAAAGTATGCGGAAAATGTTCTGCATTGAAGCATTGGTTATTGCCGGCCGTCCATTACTGATTACTTTGCCGCTCACAGTATTGTCTGTCGGTTTTATGATAACTGCAAGCTATCTGAATCCGATGGAATTTTTGGTGAAGGTTCCGATTGTACCGATTGTAATATTTATTCTGGCTATTTTCGGGTTTGTTGCTCTGGCTTATTATATTGGCGGAAAACGGATGATGAATTGCAGCATGGTAGACGCTTTAAGAAATGACAGTATAGGATAATATGCTTTGGACAGGAAATGATGGAGTGATGGCATGGGAAAATAATGGTTGTAACTTTTTCTGATTCAGAAGAGCATATGATACAAAAGATTATGGATGTTTTAAGGGATGAGCCAGCAGTGGAACATTCCTTAGAACCATCTTATGCTTCAAATGTTCTTACTTTTTCTGGTTTGGTAGTTCACATGAAGGAGCAGACTGTTTACAAAAATGGAGAGGAAGTATCACTGACGCATCATGAATTTTTTACATTGGCTTATCTGATTCAACATCCAGGATGGGTGTTTTCCAAAGAGCAAATTTATGAAGAAGTCTGGAAAGAGAACCCGGAGCATTGCGGGGCGGCTGTGGCAAATGTGATAAGCCAGATCAGAAGGAAATTAGGAGAAGGATACATTAAGACGGTGATTGGCAGCGGATACAAGTTTGAACAGTAGAATGGAAAATTGAGAAATATGTAAGCGCAAAATAATTCGACGGATTGTGTTGCCCTAAAAATCATTCCATAATAATCATTAGAAAATGCAAGCATTT
>NZ_CAXSVO010000053.1:0-9943 GCF_964240875.1 Ruminococcus sp. 5_1_39BFAA
AAATGGAGCGTCACTTGAAGCTGTTTTCGAAATGGTAGGGTAATTTTGTGCAAATTTCAATATTTGCTCATTTATAGATAAGATAAAACTTAACGCCGCACACATGGAAGTCCATCAGACGGAATATGTGTGCGGTCGATTGTTGTAGAAAGGAATGCAATGGTTAAGAATTTAGGAAAAAGGCTGCTTCAGACAGTGGTTGTACTGTTCTGTGTATCCCTTTTGATATTTATTTTGCTGCGTATCATTCCGGGAGATGCAGTAACAACGATGATGGGTGAGCATGCAGATGCAGCCACCATCGAAAGACTGACCAAAGAAATGCAGTTGGATCAGCCGGTGTATGTACAATTTATAACTTATCTGAAAAATATCTGTATCGGTGATTTTGGTACCAGTTATACCTTAAATAAACCGGTCAAAGATCTTCTGGCAGCTGCTTTCCCCAATACGGTAAAGCTTGCTCTCATGGCAGCTGTGATTGCCTGGATCATAGGCATCGTATGCGGAATCATTGCAGCAGTAAAGAAAAATGGAATCCTTGATCGTATTTTCATGGGATTCTCTCTGTTTGGTGTGTCCGTTCCTGTCTTTATGGTGGCCATGGTCCTTCAGTATGTGGTTGCCTATCGCCTGCACTGGGTGGCAATCTCCGGTGTGGAGAAATGGACCGGCTATATTCTTCCGGCCATCGCTCTTGGATGGAACAGTGCGGGAAGCATTGCCCGTCTGACCCGTTCCACTCTGGTGGAAGTGCTTCAGGAGGATTATATGGACACCGCTAAGGCAAAGGGTCTGGGCAGAAGTGCAGTGATCGTGCTTCACGGCCTGCGCAATGCCATGCTTCCGGTTATTACCATGATGGCCCTGCAGATTTCCAGTCTGCTTTCCGGTGCCGTTATTTCAGAAACGATCTTTTCTATCAATGGAATCGGCCGTCTGGCTGTGGATGCCATCAGCAAACGTGATATTCCTCTTCTGCAGGGTACCGTTCTGTTTACCACAGTCATTGTCATCGTGGGCAATCTGATCGCAGACTGTCTCTATGCAGTTCTGGATCCGAGAATCAGAAAGGGGGCGTGAGCATGAAGAAGAATGCTTTTTCACAGGAAAGTGCAGCAGCCAGTGAGGAACTGCAGCAGGAGCTTGCAGCGCAGATTGGTGAGAGCGATACTTTCCGGGACAAAATGAAGCGCATGGCTTCCAATAACAAACTGGCTGTATTTTCTGCCATACTGATCGTGGTCTTCATCCTCCTTGCCCTGCTGGCACCGGTGCTGACACCTTATGAGCTGGAAGAGATGGATCTGATGGCAAGACTTTCTCCGCCTTCTGCCAAGCATCTTCTGGGAACCGATGAACTGGGAAGAGATGTTCTGACCAGACTGCTGTATGGAGCAAGAGTATCTCTGGCAGTCGGCATCATTCCCACGGTTGTCTCCATGATCATTGGAGCATTCATCGGAATGATCAGCGGATATGTGGGCGGCATGGTGGATACGGTACTGATGCGTCTGGCAGACGTGGTCCTTTCTTTCCCGTCCCTCCTTCTTGCTATGGTAATCATGTATACCCTCGGTGACGGAATCAGCAGTATTTTTATCGCTCTGGCCGTTACCAACTGGGCCAGTGTGGCCCGTGTCATCCGTTCAGAGACCCTTTCTCTTAGAGAGGCAGAATATGTGGAGGCAGCCCGGAGTATGGGCGTGAAGGATTTTACGATTATCGTAAGACACGTGCTTCCCAACTGTATTCCTTCTCTGATCGTATTGTTTACTTTGAATGTGCCTTCCGCTATCCTTTCTGAAAGCTCCCTGAGCTTCCTGGGAATCGGTGTCCAGCTTCCGAATTCTTCCTGGGGACTGATGGTAAACCTGGGACGCAGCTATCTGTATGATGCGCCCTGGCTCAGCCTGGTGCCCAGTGCGGCGATCATGCTGGTGGTTCTGGCATTCAACTTCCTGGGAGACGGACTGCGGGATGTATTGGATCCCCATCTGAAGGATGCATAAGAGAGAGGTAATTATGGAAGAGATATTATTAGAAATTAATCATTTAAAGTCCAGTTTTTTTACGGGAAAGGGCGAAGTACCTGCCGTTGACGATGTGTCCATTCAGATTCCGAAGGGAAAGATTGTGGGAATCGTAGGTGAGTCCGGCTGCGGCAAAAGTATGACGGCGAAATCCATTATGGACCTTCTGAAATATCCCGGCCGCGTCGTGGACGGGGAAATCCTGCTGGAGGGACGCGATCTGACGAAGCTCTCCCAGAAGGAATTGAAAAAAATCCGGGGAGAAGAGGTCAGCATGATCTTCCAGGAACCCATGACCAGCCTGAATCCGGTGGTGAAGGTGGGCAAACAGGTCCGTGAGGCCATCCTGCTTCATCAGAAGATCGGCAAGAAAGAAGCAAAAAAACAGGTGCTGGAGGTATTCCAGCAGGTGGGCATCAGCGAACCGGAAAAACGGTATGAATGTTATCCCCACGAGCTGTCCGGCGGCCTTCGCCAGCGTGTGATGATCGCCATGGCCATGGTGTGCAGACCGAAACTGATGATCGCCGATGAGCCTACAACGGCGCTGGATGTGACCATTGAGGCCCAGATCCTGCGTCTGATCAAAAATCTCTGTGATACCACGGGAATGAGCTGCCTTCTGATCTCCCACAACCTGGGAGTCATTGCGCAGATGTGTGATTATGTGTATGTGATGTATGCCGGCAAGGTGGTGGAACAGGGGGATGTGTTCACAATCTTTGAACGTCCGGAGCACCCCTACACCAAGGGGCTCTTATCCTCTGTAATCCGCCTGGATGAACTGCCGGAACGTCTTTCCACCATTCCGGGTATGGTTCCGAATCTGATGCATCTTCCGGAGGGCTGTGCCTTCTGCGGACGTTGTCAGAATTCTTCCGGATCCTGCAAAAAAGAAAAGCCGGATCTGTATGAAGTGGCAACGGATCATAAAGTAAGATGTTTTTCGGCAAAAGAAAGGGAGGCTGCTCATGAGTGAGAAAAAGAACGTGCTGCTCCGATGTGAGCACCTGGTAAAGGAATATCCGGTGGATCGAAAACGGTCGGTCCATGCCGTATCAGACATCAGCCTGGAGCTTTACGAAGGGGAGTGTCTGGCCCTGGTAGGAGAGAGCGGATGCGGAAAGTCCACCCTGGGACGGACCTTGATCCGGCTTCATCCCTCCACATCCGGCAAAATCTTTTATAAAGATACAGAGATCACTTCCATGAAACCGTCAGAATTTGCGCCCTACCGGAGACAGATGCAGATGATCTTCCAAGACCCTTATGCATCCCTGGATCCCCGTATGACGGTACATGATATTATTGCAGAGCCTCTTGTGACTTACAAAGTCTGCGAAAACAAAGAAGCTCTGAAAAAAAGGGTATTGGAGCTGATGGATGCGGTGGGCGTTCCGGGAGAATTCCTCTATCGTTATCCCCATCAGTTTTCCGGCGGTCAGCGCCAGCGTATCGGAATCGCCAGAGCCATTGCTCTGCATCCGTCCCTGGTAATCTGTGACGAGCCTGTTTCTGCTTTGGACGTTTCCGTTCAGAGCCAGGTGCTGAATCTGCTGAAAGACATTCAGGCAGAATATGGCCTGACTTACCTTTTCATCAGCCATGACCTGTCAGTGGTCCGGTTTATTTCCGACCGGGTTTGTGTCATGTTCCTGGGTAAGGTCTGTGAGATCGGAGATTCTGAACTGATCTACCGGGAACCCCTTCATCCCTATACCAGATTTTTGATCAATGCCATTCCGGTGGCAGATCCCACGCTGCGTGATACGGAGAAACCTCTTCTTCAGGGTGAGATCCCAAGCCCCATGAATCCTCCGGCAGGATGTCGGTTCCATACCAGATGTCCCTATGCGACGGAGCGCTGCCAGAAAGAAGAACCGGCACTTCGTCCGGTGAAGGGCCGTATGGTGGCCTGCCATCATGTGGGCGAATAAGAACGAATAAAAAATGCTGCTTTGCGAAAATGACAGGTATCCAGAATCCTGGATACGGATCAAAATCGCAGGCAGCATTTTTTTTGGTAATAGCAAAGGTCAAAGTGCCATGAAATTTTTGGCCAAAACATCTAAATAATAAAAAAGTAAACGATTCATGTGATAGAGCAAGAACTGTTAAAAAGATTACAATAAATGACATTTTCAGTAGGATAAATTCCAATTATAATTGAAAAAAAGATATTGGAGGACGTTTTATGTTAGGCAATTTATCGAAAAAACATGAGTATACTTCTTTCTCCGTTTGTCCGGAAAATTTTACCGGAGAAAAGGGTATGGGTGGAAGAGCTACGGAGGGAACCGGAGCAATGTGTGCCAGAGACCTTGGACAGGGATGGAAAATATCACCTTCTGTAGACATTCCGTCTGGTGAGACATTTACCATGGCTGACATCAAAGGTTCCGGCGCAATCAAACATATTTGGCTTACCTGTGCTGCACCGGATAACCGGAGTCTCATCATTCGTTTTTACTGGGATGGACAGAGTAATCCGGCAATTGAAGCTCCCCTTGGAGACTTTTTTGCATCTGCTACAAAGGAATATCGACAGCTGACCAGTCTTGCAGTTTGCGTAAATCCGGCGAACGGAATGAATTGTTATTGGGAAATGCCTTACCGAAAAGGCTTTAAGATTACCCTTGAGAATCGTTCTGATACACAGATTACAATCTATTATCAGATTGACTGCGAAAAGAAAGAAGTAGGAGAGGATGCTTTATACTTCCACGCACAGTTCCGCAGGGTAAATCCTCTTCCGTATAAAACGGATTATACAATTTTGGACAATATCACAGGAAATGGACAGTATGTTGGAACCTATCTGTATTGGGGTGTAAACAACAATGGCTGGTGGGGAGAAGGAGAAATCAAATTCTTCATCGATGGCGATACAGACTACCCTACCATTTGTGGTACCGGAACAGAAGATTATTTCTGTGCTTCCTATGATTTTGAGGTAAATAATAAGTATATAGAATACTGTACACCGTATGCCGGTCTTTCTAAAGTGGATTCCACAGATGAGACATACATTGCAAATCGCAGATTCAATATGTATCGTTGGCATATTACTGACCCGATCTATTTTAAAGAGAATCTCAGAGTGACAATCCAGGCTTTGGGATGGCGCAGAGGCAGACGATATCTTCCGCTTCAGGATGATATTTCCTCTGTTGCATTCTGGTATTCCGATAATCTGGATGATCAGTATCCGGAACTGCCGGATCGGGATGGTCTGGAGATTATATAAAACAACAAATAAAGGCGCTGCCTGAATTGTGATATGCTCCCTTCTGGGTGAACAAGTGAAATAATAAAAACTTGTCACTTGGGAGGGGGCAGATTTTATAGCTGAAAAGTAGTTATGAATCCATGAGCTATGATGCATTCATAAAAGTGAAGAAAAAATAAAAACGGAGGTGTGAATTTATGAGAGATTTTTTGTATCCTGCAAATTTATCAAATATCTGCTATGAAAGAGAAGGCAAACGCAGAAGAATATCTTCCTATGACAGAAAGGGAGGAAATGATGACCGGGTACATCTGGCAGCAGGAGAAAATAGGATTTTGGCTGAAATGAATAAACCTGGCCTGATCACCCATATCTGGATTACCATTGCGACGGACAGCCGCAAGCCGGAACCGGATTATCTGCGCCGCATGGTGCTCCGGATGTACTGGGATGGAGAGGAACAGCCAAGTGTGGAAGTGCCGGTGGGCGATTTCTTTGGAATGGGACATGCACAGACACGCAACTTTGTTTCTGCACCGTTACAGATGAGTCCGGAAGATGGAAAAGGATTCAACTGCTGGTTCCCGATGCCTTTTCAGAAGGCAAGGATCGAGATGGAAAATGAATGTGCAGTACCGATGACCGTGTATTTCTATTTTGATTATGAAGAATATGAAGCCCTTCCGGAAGGAATGCTCCGCTTCCACGCGCAGTGGCGCAGAGAAAACCCCACAAAGGGGATCAGCGATGAAGGAATGGAAAACAAAGATTTTCTGTTCAGTGGGGAGAATGTTACAGGAGATGACAACTATGTGATCCTGGAAGCTGAAGGACGGGGCCATTATGTGGGATGCCATCTGAACATTCATAATCTGAGAGATACCTCCAAGTGGGACTGGCCGGGAGAAGGCGATGATATGATCTTTATTGATGGGGAATCCTGGCCGCCGCAGCTGCATGGGACCGGCACGGAGGATTATGTGAATATGGCATGGTGTCCGACCCAGGAATACAATGCACCGTATCATGGAATCATCCTTCCGGGAAAAGATAACTGGAAAGATAAGATTACATACTATCGTTATCATATCCAGGATCCGGTTATGTTTGAAAAGTCTGTACGGGTGACCATAGAGCATGGACATAATAATCACCGCAGTGATGACTGGTCCTCCACTGCATACTGGTATCAGACAGAGCCTCATAAAGAGTTTCCGAAGCTTTTGGAAGTGGAAGAGCGGCTTCCTTATTATGAAGAGGTTCTGTAAATATAGAAACGAAGGGGAATGGTGAAAACATGGGAAGCGAAATGATGTGGGCCCTTGTAAAGGAAAAACCGGAAAAGGGCCTGTGGATGAAACGTGTTCCGGTTCCGGAAGTGGGCCCGAACGATGTAAAAATTAAGATCCATAAGACTGCAATCTGCGGAACAGACGTACATATTTATCAGTGGAATACCTGGGCACAGCACACGATCCCAATCGGTCTTACCGTTGGACATGAGTATGTGGGAGAAGTTGTGGAAGTTGGCGAAGGGGTACGTGGATTCCGGCCGGGTGATCTGGTGTCCGGGGAAGGGCATATTACCTGCGGAAAATGCCGTAACTGCCTGGAAGGGCATAAGGAAAACTGCAAAGATGCGAAAGGGGTTGGGGTGAACCGGAACGGAGCCTTTGCGGAATACCTTGTGATTCCGGACAGTAACGTATGGCCCTGCAACCCGAATATTCCGGAAGAAATGTATGCGATTTTTGATCCCTTTGGAAATGCGACACACACAGCCCTTTCTTACGACATGCTGGGAGAGGATGTCCTGATCACGGGGGCTGGCCCGATCGGTATCATGGCGGCAGCCATTGCGAAGTTTTCAGGGGCAAGACATGTGGTGATCACAGATATGAATGATTATCGTCTTGACCTTGCAAAAAAACTTGGCGCTACAAGGACTGTAAACTTAAAATCTGAAAATCTGAAAGATGTCATGGGGGAAATCGGCATGAGCGAGGGCTTCGATATCGGACTTGAGATGTCAGGAAGTCAGGCGGGACTTTCAGATATGATTCACAATATGAAGCATGGAGGAAAGATTGCCCTGCTGGGACTGCAGCGAACAGACGGGGTGGTCGATCTGGAAACCGTTATTTTTAACGGACTGAATATCCGCGGTATTTATGGGCGGAAGGTCTGGGATACCTGGTATAAGATGTCTACCATGATTCAGGCAGGTCTTGATATTTCACCGGTTATCACCCACCGGTTTGATATCAAAGATTACCAAAAAGGATTTGAGGTCATGATGTCCGGGAATTCCGGCAAGGTCATTCTTGACTGGGAACATATCAATGACTGACAGGGACTGTTCAGAGTAAGAAAGGAAAAGACAATGGCGCGGAAAAATGATATTTTAAGCATTTATACAAAAGAATTGGAAGGGATCAAAGAGGCCGGACTTTTTAAGGGCGAGGCACCCTTTGTTTCACCACAGGGCGCCCATGTGAAAATGGAAGATGGAAGAGAACTTCTGTGCATGTGTGCAAACAATTATCTTGGGCTGGGAGACAACTCCCGCCTGATCGAAGCTGCCAAGAGGACGTACGATGAAAAGGGCTATGGGGTAGCTTCCGTGCGTTTTATCTGCGGAACCCAGGATATCCACAAAGAACTGGAAAAGAAGATTTCCGGATTTCTGGGAACGGATGATACGATCCTTTATTCTTCCTGTTTTGATGCGAATGGAGGTTTATTTGAGACGATCCTGACTGCGGAAGATGCAGTGATCAGTGATGAACTGAACCACGCATCCATTATCGACGGGGTACGCCTCTGCAAGGCAAAGCGTTACCGTTACAAAAACAACAATATGGAAGATCTGGAGCAGCAGCTTCAGGCTGCAGATGCTGCCGGAGCAAGGATCAAGCTGATCGCCACGGATGGTGTTTTTTCCATGGATGGAATCATCTGTAATCTGAAAGGTGTCTGCGACCTTGCGGACAAATATCACGCCCTGGTTATGGTGGATGACAGCCATGCAGTGGGATTCGTCGGTGCCCATGGCCGGGGAACGGCAGAACACTGCGGGGTAGAAGGACGTGTGGATATTATTACAGGAACCCTTGGAAAGGCTCTTGGGGGAGCTTCCGGCGGATACACTTCCGGACGTAAGGAAATTATAGACCTTCTCCGGCAGAGAAGCCGTCCCTATCTGTTTTCCAATTCACTGGCTCCGGCGATTGCCGGTGCAAGTATTGAGATGATCAATATGCTGGAGGAGAGTACAGCCCTTCGGGATCATCTTGAGGAAATCACTGCTTATTATCGCCAGCAGCTGACTGCAAATGGATTTGATATTATCCCGGGTACCCATCCCTGCGTTCCGGTTATGCTCTATGATGAGAAGCTGGCTGTGGAGTATGCAAAGAAGATGATGGAGAAAGGGGTCTATGTGGTGGCATTTTCCTATCCGGTTGTTCCAAAGGGAAGAGCAAGGATCCGCACACAGGTATGTGCGAGCCACACAAAAGAAGATGTGGATTTCGTTGTGAGATGTTTTAAGGAGACTCGAGACGAAATCGGAAGATAAACAGTGAGATTTATGAAAATGCTGCAGTACCGTGTGATACAGTACTGCAGCATTTTTTGGTTAGTGTATTCGGTAAACAGAAGGCGATACGTGTTCTTTCTTTTTGAATGCTCTGCTAAAAGAGTAAATGTTCTGGAAGCCTACGGTCTCTGCAATTGTTCCGATGGACAGTTGTGTAGTTGTCAGCAGATATTTTGCATGTTCGATGCGTGAATCCTGATGATACTGAATGGGGGATACGCCAAATACTTGCTTGAATTCATGACATAGATAATATTTACTTACGTGAATATGATGAGAAATATCATCCAGGGAAATATTCTTATCCAGATTTTGGCTCAAATATTCCTGAACTTTCCAGGCGACATCCCGGTTTTTATTTTTTTCCTGTACGTTATTGATCGTATATTCTCGCAAGAGGAGAGAAAGCATCTGTAAAAAGAGCCCATTTACCAGAGGCTCCGAGTAGACCATACGAGTTTCCTTTTCACGAATAATGGTCATGAATAGTACCTGAATCCGTTTATAATTTTTGAGATGCAATACCGGCGGCAGATTGGGACAAATCTCATCCAGGATATCCTGACGGAATAACTTATGATCGGCTAAAGGAATATGATCCAGATCTTCAAAAGGAATATAAACCTGCGAACTATATTCATCTTGCTGCAGATCGAAATGAATATGGGGCTGATGTACTTTTACTTTTCCGACCGAACGGATCGAATGCCTTTTCCTGGGACGAAGAATGATAAAATCGGTTGGAACAACATGATAATGTTCATCTTCAACCATCAGATCTATTTCTCCATCCTGCAGAAAAATAATCTCATAATCAAAAATAACCCTCGGTTTCATATGCCAATGCAGATTCTTGACTGTATCATCCCATGCCAGCCTGACATAAGGTGTCAGCGTATTATCTCCCATAATTTGCCCCCGTTTCTTTTATTTACTATAAATGAGTAAATCCCAAATATTGCACAAAATAAAGATACCCTCCGTTGAATGATGTATAATTGAACCTTAATCCGTGGAGTTTAATTATTATTTCATGCTGCAATCACTTTGTTTATGCGGTCTGTCGATACGTTTAAAAGG
>NZ_CAXSVO010000054.1:0-9499 GCF_964240875.1 Ruminococcus sp. 5_1_39BFAA
CCCTTTAAATGGACTTATAAAGGTATACCTTTGACGGTTTGATATTGCTTAATTATTAATGCAATGCTGTACTAGACACTAAACTTTGCGTCCCTGTGTTTCCGCAGGTTTGCTGAATAACATTTTCTCCTTTATCATAGACCACAGGGGCAGGTTTTGTCAAGGAGATTGTCGCTTGGTGTGTCTCCTGGCAATCTCTTCTACGATCTGATTATATGTTTTTCTGTTCAGACGGTAAAAATAAAGGACAGCAGCCGTTATAACCCAAAGCACTCCCGGAACCGTTGTAAACGAATGCTTGATCACCGCCAATACCGCAGGATTCTGCGTCTGGTTTGCCGCATATCCAAAGATCCCCAGAACGCCGGCCAGGACAGAGGTTCCGATTGCCATTCCAATCTTATTTCCGAGAGAAATAAAGGCATATTGGAAACCATCATTGCGAAGCCCGGTCTTCCATTCCCCGTATTCCACACAATCCGGAACAATGGCATAGATTGCCGTATTAAAACCGGAGAAGAAAAACTGTGCCAGACAGGAAAACAGATAAAAGGGCACCGGGGAAGCTCCGGCTGTGAAAAAATACATACAAAACATGCTGATTCCTGTCAGAAATGCAAAGATAGAAGCCGCCCGTCCTTTATTATTGGTCAGACGGAACACAAACGGAAAACAGGCTGCGCCAATAATGGAAGGGATGATGATAAAAAGTGAATATGTACTGAACAGTGCTTTATTTCCCTCCACATAGGTAAAATAATACAGGGCATCCGCATTTCTGCCATACAGGGTCACGCCAAAGAGAAACTGTCCCGCTACGGCGATCATATATGGCTTATTCTTTGTCACAGCCGACAACTGCGCTTTTAATGAGATTTTTTCTTTCTCCGGTATGGTTATGACCTCTTTCGTTTTTGCAAAACAGAAAATATGGCAGGCGGCAAAAATACATCCGTATAAGATAGCTATAAGAAGATAGCCTCTTTTATCATTTCCATTCCCAAGAGCCGCGATCAGCGGTACGGTTATAATGTTGATAATGCCGATGGCGATCATGGCGCTGACGGAACGGAAGGTATTGATCTTCGCCCTTTCTTCGATATTTTGGGTCATGGCGCCGCATAAGGTTCCGTAAGGAATGTTGACACAGGTATAGCCCAGCACCAGAATGCAGTATGTAACTGCCATGTAAACAATTTTTGCGGTGGAGGGCCAGCCGGGATGGGCCCAGAAGGTGAGGACCAATACCATTGCTGTCAAAGGCGCTGCAATTAAAAGCCATGGCCTGTATCTGCCCCATCTCGTATTGGTCTTATCACTTAATCCTCCTATCACCGGATCATTAATGGCATCCCAGAAACGAGAAAATAACATCAGTCCGGCAACGGCACCCATACCGATCCCAAATACATCGGTATAAAAAATCATCAGAAAATTTCCCACAAACATCCAGCTAAAGTTACACCCTACGTCTCCCATCCCATAGGCAAACTTGCTGATCAACGGCACCTTTACGTTTGTATCCTTCTGTTCCATTTCAATCCTACTCCTCCGAATCTTTTTTCCGTCCTGCATTCCGGCTTTGTTATTGCTCTGAAATACGGATAACCGCTTTTACAATGTCTGCTTTGTTATTCACGCTGTAATCCATTGCCTTCTGTACATCATCCAGGCTGAAAATATCTGTTACAATACCTTTCAGATTTACTTTTCCGGAAGCAACAGCATCGATTGCCATGGGATAAATGTGACGGTAACGAAAAACGGTTTTAAAAGTCAGCTCCTTGTCAAGTGCCAGGCTCATAGGCAGGGTCATTTCACCGCTTTTGCTGTATCCTACCAGCACAATGGTGGCGCCTTTCTTTGTCATATGGATGGTCTGTACAGTTGTAATCTGGGTTCCTGCTGTCTCAATAGCAAGGTCGCAGCCTTTTCCCTCTGTCAGCTTCATGACCTCTTCCACTGCGTCGGATCTGCTTCCGTTGATCACACCGTCCGCCCCAAGCTCCAGTGCTTTTTGTAAGCGCTTTTCCATAATATCTACCACGTATACCCTGGACACACCCATAGCCTTTAATGCCATCATGGTAACCAACCCGATACATCCGGCTCCCATAACTACTGCAGTCTGTCCCGCTTTTGCGCCGCCCTGCATAGCAGCGTGGAAGCCAACTGCCAGAGGCTCGATCAGGGCCCCTTCCAGAGTGCTTACGCTGTCCGGCAGCTTAAAGCATAAATCTGCCTGGTGTGCAACGTATTCCTGGAAAACGCCGTCTACAGGAGGTGTAGCAAAAAATACTACATCAGGGCACAGGTTGTAGCGGCCGGTTTTGCAGAACTCACAATGACCGCAGGTTTTTCCCGGTTCCAGCGCCACGCGGTCACCAACTTTTAAATGCTTCACATTTTTTCCTACTTCCACCACGGTTCCGCCAGGCTCGTGGCCCAGGACAAAGGGAGGTTTTACTATGTAGTCTCCGATCGCACCTGTTTCGTAATAGTGAAGGTCACTTCCGCATATGCCGACATATTCCAGTTTTACTAATACTTCATCGTCTTGCGGCGTGGGGATGGGGCGTTCCTCAAAAGACATTTTTCCGATTCCAAGCATTACAGCAGTTTTCATTGTTCCATTCATGATTGTTCTTCTCCTTTTATTTTAACTTTTATTTTTACTTTATTAAATAGTTTTATTATGTATATAACTTTAATCGCAGAAGAACAATTTGTCAATAGCATTTCGGCGTATCAGGAGATTTTCGGCGTTGTGTGCAAAATCCGGCAGATATTTTTAGTGAAACCTGCCTAAACCACGGCGGCAGGTATAAAAAAAGAGGGGATCTCATTGCTGAAATCTCCTCAATAGATTTTTTCAGATTTGTTCTATAAAAATTTCCATTACATTCATGGCAGCGCCAAGAGCAGCGGTACCAACTTGGTAACGGCAGGGCTTTAGATACTGTTCTGTTTCCGCGAATGTATTTCTGGCTGATACTTTCTGCCATATACCAGACATATAGGGCTGGATATAACTACCCACGTATCCGCCCAAAATAATATGACAGTCCAGAACCATGTGAATGTTGTTAATAGCTACAGCCAGGTAATCGGTGTACTCATCCCAAAGCTGAACTGCTGTCTGGTTCTTTTGTTCCAACAGATCAAAAAATTTTTCCAGCTTTCCGTCTGCCGCATCGGATAACTGCCAGGCAGCACAGTAGGCATCCAGACAGCCGTTTTTTCCGCAATAGCAGGTTTTTCCGTCAGGGATGACCGTCATATGCCCTACTTCACCGCAGCGGAAGCTTTTTCCCTGGACCAGCTCCTTGTCGCTGAAAATGGCCCCACCTACCGTGTTGCTCAGGGACAGATAAAAGAAGCGCTCCTGGTCTTCTGCCAGGATTCCCTCTGCATAGGCGCCTGCATTGGCATCATTTAGGAAATAGCAGGGGTACGGGAAGTAACGGCTTACAGAATCAAACCGTATGCCTTCTACGCCCAGGATGTGGGAATAAGCAAGCATTTTGCTGTCCAAATCCACAATTCCCGGAAAAGAGATGCCCACGCCCAGAAGCTTTCCGCGGTCTGCACCCGCTTCATCCAGAAAGCTTTCCAGTTCTTCGCCTACCCTAAGATAATATTCCTCCTTGTGCGCATATGGAAGAAAAATGCGCACATATTTCAGGATTTCCCCCGTCAGATTGGTAAGCACCAGGGTAATATGATTTTTCGTAATATCCAGTCCCACTGCCAGTTTCACATTTACAGCGGCTGATAACGCTTTGGCTCTTCTGCCTCCTGTGGACTCCAGCTCTCCGGTTTCTTCCACCAGCCCCTGCCGGATCAGTTCCTTTGTAATCTGTGTCACAGTGGGCAGGCTCATCTTGATCTCATATGCAATATCCGGATTTGATACGGTTCCGTGCTTGCATATATACCGAAAAACACGGTTTCGGTTGTTTTTCTTTACTTCTATGTTGGTAACCTGCTGTTTTTTCATGTTGCGCTCCTATACTTTATTAAAGTATTTTCTTTAGTATAGCATCGCCATGGAAAAAAAGCAACTAAAGGGTTTTCATCCACGATTTTTTCCGGAAGACCACAAGAGTAATACAAAACCGAACGCACTCCTCCAATGACAGGATGAAATATACCCAGGCAATGGGAAGCTTCCAGACAAAGCCGGACAAAAGCGCCAGGGGCACTCCGAACAGCCATGTCCCGATGAAGTCGATCCACATAATGTATTTCGTCTTTCCTCCGCTCCGAATGATGCCGCCGCCCAGGATCATGTTCTGAACCTTTACCGGAGAGATCACCGCAAAGGCAAACAGAATCTGCCGCGTAGTCTCCTGTACCCATGGTTCTACGTTATAGATCTTCACATAAACGGAGCTGGTCAGGATCAGAAGCACCGACAGAAGGACAGACCCCAGAAATCCATATTTCATCAGCTTCTTTGACTCAGAATACGCCTTCCCGTAATTCTGCCCGCCGAGAGATTTTCCAATCAGAATGCCGGATGCCTGTGACAGGCCGCTTAATGCGCCGATCACGAGAGTTTGGACCGGTATGGTCATGGTCATAGCGGCACAGGCGTCTGTCCCCAGATTTCCATAGACCACTGTGTAGATATTTTCACCCAGGCTCCACAGGAATTCACAGGCCAGCATGGGGCAAAGAATACCAAGGTACTGCTTTCCCGCACTTTCCGCTTCTAATCTTTCTCTCTCTTTATGACCTCTCAGCACCAGCTTCATTTTTCTCCTGCGTATATAACTTCCGAAAAACAGAAGGATCATTCCGCAGGAAACGGTCTGTGCAGCCACGGTAGCTAATGCTGCCCCTTTCACCCCCATTGCCGGGAAGAACCATTTTCCGAAAATCAGCAAATAATTCAGTCCTGTATTCATAAGCAGCGCAAAAATGCTGGCAAACAGCGGCAGACTGGCAGCCTCCATACACCGAAGCATCGTGGTCACAATCGAGCTGACAGCCATAGGCAGAAAGGATACGGCAAAGATACGGAGATACTCTGCCGCCAATTCTTTCGTTCCTCCATCCTTTGTATAAATACCCATGATGGCTTCCGGAAATGCCATGCAAAGCACCAGAAATACTGCTGCCAATCCCAGCGACAATGCCAGATTAGTAAAAAAGCTCCTGCTGACCGCTTTGTCATCCTCTGCGCCCATATACTGGGCAATCATAATTCCCGCTGTCGAAGCAACCGCTGCCAGGACTACAGAATAAATAGATGCAAATTTTCCGCCCAGCCCGATTCCTGCAATGCTGCCGCTTCCAAGCTGCCCGATCATCACCTGGTCGATCACACTGAACGAAGACTGCAATAACGACTGCAGCGTTACCGGAAATGCGATCTTAAATACAGTCTGCCGGAATTTTTCCTGTGTTTTCATTACGTCTTCACCTCTTGTCACATCTTTATACAGAATCATCAAATGCATCTGATGATTTCAGTATAATCAAAAGGTATTGTACTTTCAAAGGTTAAACGTGTAACTTAGCACAAAATAACCGGTGATATTTTGTGCATTCTGCATATTATCTTTCTTCTCTCCCTGCAGGCGCAATAAATTTTAAAATCGCCTCACTGACGGCCTCTGCATATTCCTCCGGTGTTTCTTTCATTCCCGTTGTGATCCATCTCTGGAGCAGCAAACTGAAGCCACCTGTAGAATACACTGTGAAATATTCGATTCCACTGACTTTTTTGCGCATGTTCTCATCAATACGTCTTGTTATTACATCAACAGAAACGCGGCTGATTTCGGAATAAAGCATGCCATCAAGTCCGCTCCTATGCATAAGAAGCAGGAAATTTCTGTATTGATTCCAGAAGCCAAAATATTCCCGGGCGATCTGCGCAATGTCATAGCTTTCCAATACAGACGTTTTCCTGCTGTATTCCTGACACAGCCTGCCAAAATAGCAGTGCAGGACCTCATCCTTTTCTTTGTATAATCTGTAAAACGTCCTCCGGGATATATCTGCTCTTTTTACAATTTCAGAAACTGTGATCCGGGCATAATCCTTTTCCTTCATTAACGCAAATAAAGCGCTCTCTATCATCCTGCCGGATTGTTCCTTCTGCTTTTCATGTCCATTCATTTGTTTCCTCCTGCATATGGCACAAATATCCGCTTTTGTAGCACTTCACTGCCATATCTTGATTTTTCCATATTTACAGTATATGATAAAGCAAGAAAAGTCACAAGTGTAGCACTTTTATATTTTAGCAGCTTAAGGAGATTGTTATGAGTAAGATAGTTGTGATATATGAATCCAAATATGGTTCCACAAAACGCTATGCCCAATGGATTGCAGAAGCGTTGTCCTGCCCAATTTTTGAGCGAAAAAAATTCCATCCCCGGGATTTTTCCCAGTATGAGATCATCATATACGGCGGCGGTCTTTACGCGGGCGGCGTAAGCGGGATCAAGCTTCTCACCCGGAACTGGAAGCTTCTTTCCAATAAAAAAGTTGTCCTTTTCACCTGCGGCATTGCCGCCCCCGATGATCCGGACAACGTTTCCAATATTCAAAAATCCCTGCAAAAAATCCTTCCGGATGAGATGTTTGAGCATCTTACCCTTTTTCACCTGAGAGGCAGGCTCGATTATTCCAGCCTCAGCTTTGTACATAGTTCCATGATGTCCATGCTCCGCAAAATGCTGCTGAAAAAGGATCCGCAGACACTGCGCGACGAGGACAGGCAGCTTTTGGAAACCTATGGGAAATGTGTTGATTTCATGGATCCGGACAGTATTCGTCCGGTGGTGGAGTTTGTTGCTTGTTACTGATCCGTATCCGACAACAAGCACAGGGTCCGATCCAGCGAATCAATAATTGCTTTGAACTCTGGCGCCTCTGGGATATAAATTCGCCGTTCCTCGATTTCGCTTTATAATAGGCGAATCGACGTAGTTTTTTACATTTCTGCCCCATAAATGGCACTTTCATATGAGTTATGAACAAAACTCCGACTGGATGCGGTCTCGTCCAGTCGAGGAGAATATCCTGAAATGTTCATTTGCGTTGCGCGCCCAACGCCATCAATACCAAAGCTCTGGATGGCGATTCTGCCCGTCTTTGACTGTACGCAGGATCACGATCGCTGCCATCCGGGTCGTAGAGGATGAAGGGGTCTATCAGATGGATCTGTTCACAGACACCAGCAGGCTGGAAAAAGAAAAACAACTCCAGCAGGCCATGTTGGGAATCAAGCAAAAGTACGGGAAGAATGCTGTGCTGAAAAGTACGAGCTATATGGATGGCGCCACCATGCGGGGCGCAACGAGCAGATTGGCGGACATAAAGCTAAGTGAGACACCATGCATTAGATGCAAAGCCGCCGGAAGGGAGGATAATCTACAGCAGACAGATTTTTCCCTGCACCTATTATTACGACCCGGATAATGCCGTGATTCCCATCGCTCTGAATCTGAACATTTACAGTACGCAGCGTTTATCAACGATCAAGGATGACACGAATTCTGCAAATATATTCTGGACTTTGCAGAATCGCTGAAAAACCCCAGCAAGGAGAAGATATTCTCCTACCTGCTGGCACAGGATGACGGCCTGCGTTCAGAGCTTCTTGCTGAGTATATCCGGCATAGTGATCCATCTCCTGATCTCTATGACCTTTTCCTATCATTCTACACAATTACAGATTATGGTGCTGGTGCCTACGATACAGCACTGCTCCAAAAGTTATTCTCCGGAAGATCTGACGAACAGATACAAGCCGTATCTGCGGCTCTGTCAGATTTTCCGGAGATTATTTCTATCTACCGGTGAGAAGCGGAAGGCAGCACACCTTACCACAAAGCCTTCAGCTGGAGCACAGACATCAACGCTGCATTCTTCTTCGCCTGCAGACACGAAGACAAAGACCATGCCAGGATCATCCGGGCAAAGGTCCGGAAGAAAGATATCATGGCGGTCAATCCGGACAGCAAGGAAAAAGAGGTCATTGTCCTTCCTGGAATGCCCTTTGAGATAAACGTGGAACGGCTTATCGGCCCCAACTCCCCTCTTGTAATGCCGCCCAGGTATTTGGATGAATATGTGAGCGGCCGAGAGCAAATCAGGAAGCTGTATAAACGCCACAACAAAGGCGCAGACGGAGAGCATGACATGGTTCACAGCGCAAGGGTACTTTTCCTTGCACTCTCTATCATTCAGGCTGGAAAACTAAAGCTCAGTACCAAGGAACTACAACAGCTCTCCGAAGCCATCGTCTATCATGATATCGGCCGGAGCGATGACGAAATAGACATGAAGCATGGTGCGGCCAGTCGGCGCATCTATAAAAGTTCCCGTAAGAATTGCGACACCGTCACTGCTTTTCTGATTGAATACCATTGCATTGACGACGAGCAGGCAGAAACATACCTTCAACACAGCCCTATCAAAGGAAAAAGTCGGGCATGGCTGCTCTACCAAACCCGTGCGTATAAAAATCCCCCCTGTGGTTTAAATATCAGCATGATGCTGGTATTATCCACAGGGGGCATTTATTATATCTCTTCCAGAATCCGTTTCACAGCATCCACAAACGGCTGCATATCCTCAAAAACTACATCAACAATAATCGACCAGTTAATGCCATCATAGTCATGCACCAACCGATGCCTCAGTCCAGCGACTAAGTTCCAAGGCTGTTCTGGATACTTCTTCTTCAATTCATCGCTCAACTGGTAAACCTGCTCACCTACATTATACAATGGTGTGGTAACCGCCCACTGCGAAAACTCATCATCCAGCAGCATTTCTTTTGTAATGCCGCGTTCCTTCAACTGTTTATCCAAACTCTCCCATGTGGAGACGATTTTCTTGAGTCTCTCTTTATCAGATTTCTTCATGCGATCCTCACCCCTTCCCGCATGATATTGTCATAAAACTCCGTACCCTCATTCACCTCACGGATTTCAAAGGCATCGACTTCCTTTTTCGTAATCTGCCGGAGTTCCTCGCCAAAAGCGAAAATATCCTTTGGCCTAAAGTGTGCGCCTCCTATTACGATCACATCAATATCTGAACCTTCAGTCTCATCTCCGCGCGCATAGGAGCCAAACAGTATGGCACATTCAGCGTGGTATTTATCCAACAACACCTTTATGGTCTTTTCAATTTCCGATCTTTCCATCTTCATGACACCATACCCCCTTTCCGGGCGTTCATAATACTCATATGCTCCTTTATAATATGTGGGCTTTTAACACAATTTAATCATTTTGGATACTTCCCATCTTTGCATTCTTTACTATTTTAATTTTACCATCGAATTTTACGCATTGCAAGCGGGCGAGGGAAAGTTCCCAGAAAATTCATAAACGGGATTGCCAGAACCAGAGTACCGTACTGTGGAATTTATGGTATATACAACGATTAAAAGCCGGGAGTTTGACAGTTTCATATTTCAAAAAAACCTTACAGGCCTTATAAAGCCTGCTTTTTTTATGTCAAATTT
>NZ_CAXSVO010000055.1:0-9231 GCF_964240875.1 Ruminococcus sp. 5_1_39BFAA
ACAGCAAAACCTTACATATCTATTTCTTATCAGAAAGATTCACTTTCCAAAGACACAAGATTTTTTACAGCCTCAAAGTAGCAGTTCTTAATATTTTTTCGCAATTCCATGTTGTCATTCTCCTCTCATATATAATTCAACAATCTGTTCTTTCGATTCGATTTCTCTGATGTTCCGATTATTGATATAGTAATATCTCCCTGCCATGTATTCTAAATCCGACAAATTATGTGTAATGTTTATAATTACCACATCACTGATTTTATTATAAGCATCAAAAAAATGATACAGATCTAAGGCACTGTTTTTATCCAAGGCGTTTGTAAATTCGTCCAGAATGATCACTTTCGGTTCCGCCGACAAAAACGCTAACAGCTTAATTTTCTGCTTTTGACCATCACTCATTTTCTTTATTTGTAAGTTGCCCGGTATCTTCTCTAGCTTTAACAGTTCACACAATCCATCCACTTTCCGAGGGGCATACTTTCTTTTCAACAAATAAACAACATCTTTTATTGTAAATTCTAAAGGAACATTACTTGCGCTCCCGATAAGGATCGCACTGTTATTTCCCTTTATCTGCCCCTCAAATTTTTGCATTCCCACACACGTCTTTGCAAAACTTGACTTTCCTGCTCCATTGCACCCTAAAACATGACTTATAACTTTCTTTTCAAATTCTACATGAACATTTTCAAAAAGTGTCTTATTTCCTACTTTCAGGCTATAATCTATTAACTCCATGCTGAAAGCTCCTTTCTGTATACATAATTTCTCCTATACTGTTTCCAAACATAAGATTTCCTTCTCGCAGTCACTTCCTCCTAAATTGAATGAAAACGGCTAAAACGCCAAGAACAACTAATATCAAAAGCGGAACAATCATACGCCACATTCCCATCCCTCCTTCAGTTTATCCATACTATACCATAAAAAAGGACAGTTACCGCAACTGTCCTCAAAACAGGTAGTAACTGCCCTTAAAATAAAATTCTATTGATAAAAAAGCATAACATTCATGGTAAAAACCGAATTACTATAATCGAAGTCCATTACCCCATGATATTTTTCTGCAGCAGCTTTTACATTTTGGAGTCCCCATCCATGATTTGACTGATTCTTCTTCGACGTAACAATAATTCCATTCTTAGTAACAGGTGCTGTCATACTACTATTGGCAATCTGTATAATAATAAACTGATGAATCCTCCGAATTGTCAGAGTGATTTTTCGTTCTGTCTCAGGCGGCAATTTTACACACGCCTCAATCGCATTATCAAACAAATTAGTAAGGATCGTACATAAGTCTACCGGATCAATTCCACAATCTTTTGGATATTCTACATGAATATCCACATGAACTCCCTGGCTTCTGGCCATTTCAGCCTTCTGACTTATTATATAATCAGCTGCTTCAATTCCAGTCCATTGTGCTATAGAAAATGCAGTACGATCCCCAATGATCTTCCCCAGATGTTCCTGTGCCTCCGTAACTTTTGCATCCGCCAGATAATTCTGTATCAGAGTAAAATGATTCCTCATATCATGATATAGCCTTGCATTCGATTCATATGACTCTTTTGCAGCCATATAATTTTTCTCCAAAAACTGATTCTTCCGTTCTGTATACTCCTGCTCCCTTTTAACTTCCCTCAATCGAAGGAAAAAATATGTAGTACATACCAGAAGGGTGCCGCTCAAGCTCAGCATAATCTGAAAGAAATTTAACTTGAACCCTACAAGGATCTCGGACTGGATCACCCAATACACACTTCCTACGCTTCCCAACACTAAGCATATCACTGTAACAGTATATCCTTTTTCTTTTTTAGGAATCACTCGTTTCCGAAGCAACATACAAAGTAGAATAACGATAAATATTTCAAAAATTTTTATTGTAGCAATATAAGCCACCCTTTTCACACTAAAACCAGAAAGAATCTGATTCACAACAGATTCCATACCTGTTTGCGTCATCACGAATACGCTTGTCATATCCACAAAAGTTAGAAATGCAACATACCCTATGGACAGAAACAAAAACTCTATAAATCTGCCACGATAAAGTATCTGTGCTCCCAAAGCAAACACAATCACACTGTATATCAGGGTAGGGAAACTAATAGACAAGTCAATCAGATTCAACATGACAACTCCCACCGCAATAAAAGCTGCCAACAGCACAAAATATCTTATTTGCTTCTTCTTTTGAAACTGACTTTCTGAAATTGTAGCAATAATACTTAGGTATAGAATTATTTCTATAAAGGCTGCGATCCATTCGACAAAAATATGTATTCCCGTCATATCTGCTTCCCCCAAAATTTGAGCATTGTAATCTTAAATTCTGGAATATTCGCTTTACTAATTATAATATGCTGATCATCCAGCAAAAGGATTCCAGTATCATCCAGCCCTACTACATTTGCCAGATTCACAATACACCCTCTGTCCGCAAAGCAAAAATACTCTTTGTTTATTTCCTCAAAGACGTGTGCCAGCGTCTTTCGTACAGATTGTGTTTTTCCTCCCCTCAAATAAAATACAGCATATTTCCCGTCTTTCAGAATATACAGTATTTCTCTATACGGTAACTGCTCCACATGATTTTTGATCTCAACCGTGTAAAATTCATTTCTTTCCAGACGGTACAGCTTATAATAATCCTCCAACGCAGGCGGCAATTTTTCCTCTATGACCGTCTTTGGAATATACCGGAATACAGAAAATTCGTAAGCTGTAATCGCATACTCCAAATGGGAAGTAATAAAAATGATTTTTGCAGCGGGCATAGTATCCTGAATTACCTTTGCCAAATCCATCCCGTCAATTCCCGGCATCTCTATGTCCAAAAGAAGCAGGTCATAATTAATCCCGTCCTGCAAATCGTACAACAGATTCTCGCTGGATTGATATGTCTGAATTTTACAGTCCACACAATGCGTCCTGAAAAACACCCTCGCAAGTTCATCTACTTTAGAAAGAATCACTGTATCGTCATCGCTTACCGCTATATGTAGCATCATTGTCACCTCAAACATAAATCTCAACCGATATTATACCGTAACTCTGCGTTTTTCTCAACAAAGAGTCCACGGCAGATTTACTTCAAATCCTCTTTTGCGAAAAGGTACAACCGCATTTTCCGTTTTGCGGAAAAGTTTGGACACCCTCTTAGTTACGCGAAAAGGTGGGGGCTTCTTTTTCAGAAGTTTACCCCACCCTGTTATTTCTCCATGAGTATGAACCGTTCGTCCAAGAAACACACAAATTTTATGTACTCTGATTTCTGTATGAACCGGATTTTTCCCACATATAGGGCTTATTCCGGGCTTTTCTACCACATAATGTACCCTCGAACCGTTTTCAAGCCCGATACTTTGTAAAATCAGACACCACTATACGCAAGTATTATATCCCCTCATCTGTTTCCTCTTTTGCTATCCTCTCCGCTTCCTCCAAAGGGAAGTCCGGTATCTTCTCCAGCAGTTTTAGAATAATGGATTGTTTCATATCCTCGTCCACAAAGGTTCTCACGCTGCCGTCCGGCTGCTTCTCTTTTACTGTGGCAAGCTCTTCAATATAAGAATCGTAGTGTGCAATAACTTTTCTGTTGCCCATTTTTCCCCGGCAACCGCCGCTTTGATAATTTCATAAGTCAATGGATTCTGCTGTTCTTCCATACTCGTACCTCCGCTATTTGATTGCCTACAGCATACCATATCCAAAGACAGCAATCCAGTGAGCCATGAAAAATGAAGATATTTTACAAGCCTTTTGCATTTTGAAATGCTACAATGAAGAACAGCAAGGGAGGGAACACACATGAAGAAAGAAACAAGGACGGTGGTTTATGATGATGAGCTTCGGATTGAGGCATACCGTTTTGAGGGAATCGTGCAGCCATTTCCAAACCACTTCCATGAATATTATGTGATTGGATTTATTGAGGACGGGGAACGATGCCTCTCCTGTCGCAATCAGGAATACACCATAGCAAAAGGTGATATTGTTCTTTTCAATCCCGGAGACAATCATGCCTGTGTACAGAGTGATGATGGCACATTGGATTACCGAGGAATTAACATTACCAAAGAAGTCATGCTGGACCTGGCAGAAGAAGTGACCGGGAAAAGGGAACTCCCCGGCTTTTCCAAAACCGTGATCTTCGATGAAGAAGTGACCTGCTATCTGCATCCGCTCCACGAACTGGTCATGATAGGCTCCTGTGAATTCGGTAAGGAAGAAAATCTGCTGCTCCTCATATCTCTGTTGATTCAACGGTACGGGCAGCCCTTTGAAAGCTGTATCCCGGAATGCAGGGAAGAAATTGAAAAAGCCTGCGATTTTATGGAGCAGCACTTCGCAGACCGGATTTATTTAGATCAGATCTGCCGTTATGCTGGTCTTAGCAAATCCACGCTGCTCCGGGCCTTTACCAAGTCCAAAGGCGTCACACCATACAGCTACTTAGAGAACATACGCATTGGCAAAGCAAAGAAACTTCTGGAACAGGGTGTGCCTCCGATAGAGGCAGCCTTGCAGACAGGCTTTTCTGACCAGAGTCATTTCACGAACTATTTCAACCGATTTATCGGATTGGCTCCGGGCCTTTACCGTGACATATTTTTAGAGAAGGAGGAAACGCCGGATGAGTAAAAAAGCAACCGGGCATCTGGCGGCGCTGGTAACGATCCTGATATGGGGAACCACCTTCATCTCCACCAAAGTGCTGTTAGTGGATTTTGAGCCGATAGAAATCCTGTTCTTCCGGTTTATCCTGGGATTTCTGGCATTGCTGATCGTCTATCCCCACCGGATGAAAGGCACTACCAAACGGCAGGAAGCTGTCTTTGCAGCGGCGGGACTGTGCGGCGTGTGCCTGTATTATCTGCTGGAGAACATTGCCCTGACTTATACAATGGCTTCCAACGTAGGTGTGATTATCTCTATAGCACCCTTTTTCACAGCAATGCTCACCCACCTGTTCACAAAGGAAGAAAAGCTGCGTGCAAATTTCTTCATCGGATTTGTAGTTGCGATAGTCGGCATCTGCTTGATCAGCTTTAACGGTGTGAAGATGCAGTTAAATCCCATCGGTGACTTATTGGCCGCAGCTGCAGCAGTCGTGTGGGCCTGCTACTCTGTACTCACCCGAAAAATCAGCGGTTTTGGATATCACACCATCCAGACCACAAGACGAGTATTTGCTTATGGAATCGTATTTATGATACCTGCACTATTCCTGTTTGATTGCCGCATTGGAGCAGAACGGTTCACAAATCCAGTCTGCCTGGGAAATTTGATCTTCTTAGGTCTGGGCGCATCCGCACTGTGTTTCGTTACTTGGAACATGGCTGTGAAGGTTCTGGGCGCTGTCAAAACAAGCATTTACATTTACTTAATTCCGGTTATCACAGTTATCACATCGGCCCTTATCCTAAAAGAAAAAGTAACCGTGATGTCCGGCATTGGTACGGTCCTAGCACTGATCGGACTGTTCCTTTCTGAATACAGAGGAAAAACACAAAAACAGGAGGCAATCTGAAATGGATTTACAGAATGAAAAATGCGTCATGGTCATTGACGCAAATCTCCCGCTTGGCATTATTGCAAATACGGCGGCTATCATGGGAATCACCCTGGGAAAAGAGATGCCGGAGGTGGTCGGTGCGAATGTTACAGACCAGAGTGGAAACGAACATCTCGGCATCATTGAATTTCCCGTACCAATTTTGAAAGGCTCACCGGAAATCATCAAAGCAATCCGTGACAAGCTCTATCAACCTGACTTTCAGGACTTGACCGTGATTGACTTTAGCGATCTGGCACAGGGCTGTAAAACCTATGATGAATTTATCTCAAAAATGGGGGACGTGTCAGAAAGCACTCTGCAATACTTCGGTCTTGCCATCTGCGGTCCTAAGAAAAAAGTCAATAAGCTCACAGGCAGTATGCCACTGCTGCGATAGTAATAACCCCTTGAAAAGAATCCGCCATGGAAGTATCTTTTTCCTATATCCACTCCATCTTCTGATACTTCCGAAATACTTCCGAAATCCCCTTCTTCTATTGCCTTACAGCATTTTAAGAGGTATGATTGATTCCGACAGCTGAATAAGAAGTCTTCAGGGCAGGGTGACTCTTATTGGATAAAAGATATCCAATGGGCAAGAATTCCCGATTGGCGGTACAGTCCGCAAGCACATATGTGCATGATTTGGTGCAATTCCAAAACCAACAGTACAGTCTGGATAGAAGAAGATCGTGCATATCACAGAATATATGTTTCTTGATATTCTGTAAATATTCCTTAACACCTGAAAGACATTCTTTAAGGTGTTAATTTTTTCAAGGAGAAAATCTGAATGAATACAAGAACAAAAATGCTTACCTCAACTGCCATGCTGTGCGCCATCGCCTACATAGCCGTTGCTGCCTGTCGGATACCCGTCGTGCTTTTTCTGAAGTACGATCCCAAAGATGTCATCATCACATTAGGAGGTCTGATCTGGGGACCGATGACCTCTTGCTTTGTGTCCGTCATTGTATCTCTGATTGAAATGGTAACCATAAGTGAAACCGGCATATTAGGGTGCTTAATGAATATCTTATCCACCTGCTCCTTTGCCTGCACCACCTCTTTGATTTATAAAAAGAAGCATACGTTAGCAGGCGCTGTTACCGGATTGTGCGTTGGCAGCCTTACAATGGTTGTTGTCATGCTGCTGTGGAATTACCTCATCACTCCGTTTTATATGGGATACCCCAGAGAAGCCGTTGCCAGACTGATGCTCCCGGCATTTCTTCCATATAATCTCTTAAAGGCGGGACTGAATTCCGGATTCACGTTTCTGCTATATAAACCAGTGATAACAGCTCTGAGAAAAGCAGGATACCTTGCCACCCCCGTCAATGCCTCTGGCAAGAGACATCTTGGATTATTCCTTTTTTCAATGCTCGTTATTGTCACCTGTACATTATTCATTCTGTCCATGAATGAAATCATATGAGGTAAATCTATGAAAAAGGCGAGTAATCTTATCCCTGTTTTTATAACAGCGGGAACTATCATACACGGACGCGGAATAGGAAAACTAATTGGGATGCCGACTGCAAATTTAAAAATTGCAGACAAAAAGGGCCTTCCTCCTGAAGGCGTTTATATTGCCACAGCCACTTTGGAAAATGAAACCTACTACGGCATTACGCACATCGGCCCCCGGCCTACCATCAGCAATGATGGGGAAATATCTGTGGAAACCCATCTTCTGAATTTCAATAAGGATATCTATGGATTGAAGATGGAGATTCAACTTATGAAAAGGCTGCGCACTCCGCAGAAATTTGACAATCTTTCCCTGCTGCTGGAACAAATCCGTCTGGACTGTATTGCTGTGCAAGAGTTTTATGGCATCCGGCGGATCAGCTCACGGCTTTATATGAACGCTCAAAAACATGAGGTGAAAATTGACGGCCACGCTTTATACTTATCTCCAAAAGAATTTGATATTTTATATCTGCTCTATTCCAGCCCTGACATTATCTTCACAAAGGAGCAGATTTATGAATCAGTCTGGCACGAAGCAGCAAACGACCATTTCCATGCTGTGGAAAACACAGTTTTTCAAGTGAGGAAGAAAACTGCAACATACGAAGATGGGTTGAATTTCATTAAAACTGTAGTTGGATATGGATACAAATTCGACCCTGTCAACAAGAAATAGCAGCTATCCTCGTCATTTTGCAAAACGCCCTTTAAAAAGGCTGCTGATATATGAAAACTTCTCATGTGCCAGCAGCCTTTTTTTAATACACCTCATCAAAATACCCAATGAACACCGACATCCTTAGCATCCCATCTTTCGTCGAAAATGTCACATTCTCCGCCCGCTCTGCGATCTCCTTTAGCAGTGTTAATGCCTCCCGATCACAGAACTCAAAATGCTTCAAGTATAAATCAATGGTTGCCTGCCATTTCTGGTAATCCACCTCGCCCCGGATTCTTCCTCCGAACTGCCGGACGTAAGCATCACACTCCCCAAGCAGGTATTCATAATCCGCTTTTTCTTTAGGAACCACACGCTTTGGGATTTTATCCATTTCTTCCTGGTACTTCTGAAAGAACCCAACCTCCATTAATGTGTCCAGAAAATCCTTTCTCTCTGACTTATCACTTCGTTCCCGGAATTCCTCTCCGTAGTCTTTTTCATATACTTCATTTTCCATGCTTCGCACCCTTTCCTGTAGAATAATTTACCACTACGGGTAGGATGTTACCATAGATTTCTTATTATTCGTTGTCATGAAAGATAACTTTATGGGTCTATATTGATAAGTTTATCAGTCTTTTCTTTAAATCCCGAATCCTTCTGCCCATGCTTTCAGTTCTTCCGCACTTGCATCCGCAGGGAATCTCTTTCCTTCCTTTAATTCTGCTCCTGGGCAGGAAACCGCCAGTTCCTTGTTTGTGTTCCCCATACCGCTGCTGCCAGAAGTTGCCAATGGAATAATCGTCTTTCCGGACAAATCATACTGCTCCAAAAACGTGTTCACAATAGTCGGGGCGACGTACCACCAGATAGGGAAGGCTGTGAAAATCACAGAATACTGCTCCATGTTCTCTACTTTATTTGCAACAGCAGGCCGGAATGACTTATCATTCATTTCCACACTGCTGCGGCTCTTTTTATTCATCCAGTCCAGATCAGCATCCGTATATGGAACCTCCGGCTGAATCTCATGTAAATCTGCTCCGATAGCCTCTGCAAGCCGTTCTGCCAGTTTCGCTGTTACGCCGCTGGCACTGAAATACGCTACTAATACCTTGCTCATATTCAATACCTCACCTTTCAAAAAGATCATATTTTATCGCTGTGCTTTACCATAGAATACCATAAATCCAAAGCAAATGCACCCTATCGTTTTTTGAGTAGGGGTAATCGTTAAAAATGCACCCTCTGACAGCCAAGGGTGCATTGTATCAATTTATGGTACGCAAGCCAGTGAGACGATACGCCAGTAAATATCTATACATAATTTAAAATCATGAAATTATTTATCTTAACAGATCTACAAGATATTTAAATAAAACATAAACGGCACGTGATACATACCATATAACTACCACTTCACCAATCAAACAACCTAATATTATATTTATTACCCAAACTCCGGCGGTTCCACCTATATCAAAGTTCTTAGGTAATAACCATACACACATTCTATGTA
>NZ_CAXSVO010000056.1:0-8437 GCF_964240875.1 Ruminococcus sp. 5_1_39BFAA
AATAGAGTAAAACGCTTGCATCTATCATTTTGGTGCAAGCGTGATTCATGGGTAGCGTAGCAATATTTTGCGCTTACAATCAAACGCCGTGCAAGTGACGGGAATTAATCATATGTGAATTGTCAAGGTGCTCCGGCTACTGAAAAGTAGCCGGGTATTTTTCTATCAACGGCTGAAAATTGAGCGCTTACTTATGTACTACGATTTCAAGGTGAAAATCCCTGAGTTTAAGGGGAAAATCGTAAGCGCTATGAGTTGGGGCGTCCCAACTAGCATAACCCTGGCATCTTGCTAGATGCCAGGGATTGACAGTACTTTACTATACTTTTTATTTACAGATCTTCTGGATTTTCGGATTCCATGGAGCATGTTCTGCTAGTTCTTCATCTGACATTTCTGAGTTCAGACGCTGATCCAGAAGATATTTGATATATTTTTGAGGATCCAGGCCGTTTGCCTTTGCGGTTTCTGCGATCGTGAAAACCTGCATGCTGGCATTGGCTCCATCCTGTGTATCACTGAACAGCCAGGCTTTCCTTCCCAGAACTACGGTTTTGATGTTTCGTTCACTGAGGTTGTTACTGAGACTGCAGTTCCCATCAAGAAGGTAGTTCATCATATATGGCCGGCAGCTCTGCAGATAAGTCAGCGCTTTGATCAGGCGGTCGCCATTTTTCGGTCTCTGCTGCTCTGCCCACTTTAAAAATGCTTCGATCACTGGCCGCTGATCTTTCTCCCGGCGTTTTCGGATCCGTTCTGCGGAATAACCTTTCTCCTTGTATGTTTTTTCATACTGGAACAGCTTATCGCAGTACATCACTCCTTGAACAGCAGGCTCTGTAAGATCAGACTTGTGTCCTGCCGGTATCGCATTGTAGAAATACCTTCTCAAATGCGCATAGCAGCAACAGCGGACTGCATTTGGCAGATTGTTATAGCCTTTATAGCCATCAACCATCAGATAGAACTTTGAATCCTTTTCTTTCAAAAATTCAGCGATGTTGGATTTTGCCCTTGTCGGCGTGTAATGGTACAGGATGATAGGAATCCCTCCGTCTTCTCCAGTCCTTACAAGCCAGACATAAGACTTGCTCTGTGCGCGCCGTTTGGGTCCATGCAGGACCTGAAGAACTGTTTCATCAGCCATTAAATAATCACGTTTCAGAAGTTTCTTTTTAAAGTGACTATACATTGGCACAAGATACTTCAGGGAACATTCGATGATCCAGCTGGCCATTGCACTGCGGCTGATCTTCGCTCCGAGCCGTTCAAAATCTTTTTCCAGGCGGTAAAGAGGCATTCCGAGGACATACTTGGCGTACATGACATGTGCAGCCAGTCCGGATGAAACATAACTGCCCTTGATCAAGGCAGGCGGTGCACCTTTATCTTTTACGAATTCACTGTCCTCTGTCTCTTTGCATTTCGGGCAGGCCCAGGTAGTTCCTACATACTGGATCCGTTCCAGTTTTGGTTCTGCATAGCGCAGTTTACTCCTGAGTACTTCATGTCCGATGGGCACCATAGCAGTTCCACATGCCATACAGGTCTTCTGTTCTTCTGTAAGGGTATCTACATACACGGTTTCCGTCGGAAGATTTTCAAACAGTTCTTCGTAGCTGGGCTTGCTTTTGCACTATCTTTTATGAGCTGCCACATCTACGAATTCCGGCTCTACAACTTCTGCCGGTTTTTCAGGATCCTCTTCTTCATCTGAAGGAGGAAGATGAAAAAGATCCAACTGGCCTTCCATAACCGTGCGGCTTGGCTCACTGACAGAGCTGAAAAGCTTCTGCTTAAAATAAGACAGCTGGGCCTCAAGATCCGATATCGTCTGATCTTTTTTGTCGATACTGTTCTTAAGCTCTTGGATCATTTCCTTGAAAGAAACGATCAGCTCAGACTGATCCTGGATCGTAGTATTCAGTTGGGTGATGGTATCTTTCAATTCGGCAAGCCGGATATCAGTTGCTGCAGACATCGTTATTCCCCCTGTTTTTGACAGCTTTATTGTATCAGAAAAAAGAGAAAAAAGCGAATGTCCTCAAAAGCGCCATGGTATTTTTGACGGTGGATAACTTTTTTGCCGAAACCGGGTATATGGCGGTGTTGGTGGATACCCAGTTATTATATAAGGTCTTTTTTTCCAGAAAACAAGCCGATCCCCTGCTTTGGGGATGGAACTGGAAGACTGTTCGGAAGGCTTATCCACTTTTTATTTGGAAAATGATCTTTCACAGTTAAACTATACACATGGGTGAAAAACAGAAAAAAATATTTTCTCTGTTTTTCACAAAAGATCAGGAATTCCTGATCGCTTTGGGCTGTTCGATATCAAGTCCTGACATAAGCCAGTTGAACTGCTTCCAGGTGATCGGCTTTACTTCATTCTTACTTTTCGGCCAGCTGTATCTGCCGTTGTATCGATCCAGCCTTTTATAAAGCAGCACCCACCCATCGGGTTCTTTGATGAGGACTTTGATCCTGTCGCGCCGCTTTCCGCAGAACAGATAAAGTGCTCTTTTGGAGTCTGGTTCGATCTGAAGCTGGTCACGGATAATGGTGCAGAGACCATCGATGGACTTTCTCATATCTGTGGCCGAACAGACGATGAAGATTTCATCCGCTAATGTAATATCGCCAAGCATCAGGATCCCCCTAAAGCAGAGAAGATCCGGGACAACAGACACGGGTCGACGTCATTTGTCAGACTGATCTTAAGATTTCCAAAGGATATCTCGATAGGTGCAGTCTGAACGGTAGCTTTGTACATAGATACTGGTTCAACACCCGGCTGTTCCGGCATACAAATTTCAGGTAGGATCTCCATTTTTACAACATCCTGCTTTGGCGCTGGAGAAAAAGAACTGCTGTCAGCTGGCTGAGGTATTTCATAACCGCCTTTCTGACGGAGTCTCTTTACCCAGTTGTAAAAAGTACCTGGATTGATATCGTGTGCAACACACCATTGATGGTCGGACATACCACTGGACCGGCATTCCATGATTAATTCGTATTGCTCTGCAGCGGATCTGCGCTGGGCTTTGTGTGACATAAAGGATACCTCCATAATTGTAGTGAAATGCTCGCATTTGAATCATCCAGCAAAAAAGATGGAGAAAGTGCTCGCATTTTTATACTGTTTATTATGAAGGATTAACTGTTACTTGTTAATGCGTGGGGACATAAAGCGCATACGATATGGGTGGCCGTTAGGTTCCGCCGGGTGGTCGTCGCCCGGCGCAAATTGCAGGTACAGTTTAAGCGTGCAGAGCGTATTGTCTATCCGGCATATACAGGATGAGTTGCAAATAGTATTTGTAGTTTTTGTAAATGTCTTTTTATACAAATGTAAATATTTTCTATTATGTGACGTAATATAATCAAAGAGAAATTACTTGTGGTAGTTTTGAAAAACATTCACCAAGAGTGAATCTATTAAGGAAGGAGCAAATTATATGAAAAAGAATAAGCTTTACATGATTTTGGTTTTAATGTTTTTTTCAGTATTATTCATTGGTAATCCGCATAGTGTTAAGGCGGCAAACCCTCAGGTTGTCAAATTGAAAACCAATAAGACATACAAAAAATATGACATTACGGGTGATAGAAAAAATGATACATTAAAAATAAAAATTTCAAAACATTCTACATACGGGTACTATAATTCTTTAGCTGTTGTTATTAATGGGAAGACAGCTTATTCCTTTAATAATAAGTATTTTTACGCAAATTCACCCTATAATGAAGTGGATATTCGATTATATACATTAAAAAACGGTAAACCGTTTTTATTTCTATATGCACAGGCCGAAAACGGTGATGGACCAGTTTGCGGAGTGTTCCAATACAAGAGCGGAAAGTTGAAGCAGATAATTAATTTTCAAACCTTATTCCAAGGTTATGGCTCACACCTTAGCGGAGATGTGATTTCCATAAACGGAAATAAGATAACGACGGAGTATTATATTATGTCTTATGTCCTTGGACCGTGTTCTGTGAAATATAATTACACATATAAGAATGGAACGTTGAAACGGACAAGTAATGTTACTAAGTTTGACGGGATATATTCATATGGAAAAGATACAAGGATTTTTTATGCCAATAAGAAGCTGACGGCATATACTGCGACAAATGCAAAAACTAAGGCGTTTACAGTTAAAAAGGGAACTGCCGTTCAGGTGGACAAATGCTATTGCAACGGAAAAAGTATGCTTGTAAGGGTTAAGTATAAAGGCAAATATGGTTGGATAAAAGCAGCTAAAGGATATCCCGGTGAAAGTAATAAACAGTTTTCAAATGTAACATATGCAGGGTGATGCAATTTGCATTAGACGGAGAAAATCGCATAATAAGAGAAGGTCTTAAAATCTCCCTTTATGTTATGACTTGGATAGTGTTTATGACATAGCACTTTTTTGAGGAGCAATTGTTTTAATTCTTGCGATGCCAATTGTATTGCTAAAGAATATGGTACTGGTAGAGGTGACGAAAATGAACTTTATTGTATTGGTTTGTTGATATTCATCAGGTAGAATGGTAAAATCATTGCCAAAATTCGGTAGAATACTGATTTTTTGTAAAAAAGCATCTTGTAAACCAATTGAACATACAATCAAGACGGAGAAGAGTTTTTATGAAATTTTTGCATATATCGGATATACATTTTGATCCTGCTACAGAAGGAGCATCAACCAATAGTTTGCGTCGGAAATTTGAGACTTATGTTCAAGACAAGAATATTACAGATATTGATGAGATGTTCTTTACAGGTGATTTTCGTCATGCACAAAAACAGGCCGGAAGGGATATGGATCAAGTTGCCCGGAATGCTGTTGATTTTTTGAGATATATCGCCAAATGTGTAGGTATAAAAGACGATGGAAATCTCGATAAGCACATTCATATTGTCCCGGGAAACCATGATCTGGATAGATATCCCTATACTACCGATAATAAAGAAAGAAAACAACAAAAACTGAAAGCAACTAAAAAACTTAACAAAATATACCAGAACTATGATTGTCATAAGGGGCAGTTCTTAGGTATGGTGGATGGACATCCGTCATTAGAATATCTTCGCTCACGTTTTAACTTCTTTGAAAAATGCGCATCTCTGCTACATAATGAAATATGGGGCAACTTCGCTTCGGGGGAAATACATCGCTATAGAGATTATGGAGAATATGGCATAATATATCTTAACACAGCTATTGCCAGTGGGCGTGAGTGTGACAGGCATAATTTGATTATTGGATTGGATGATTTCTATAAAGCAGTAGACCAGGCTGCTGGGAAACCGCTTATTATTTTAGCGCATAACCCGATGGAGCATCTTTCCAGCTACGAATTAACAAAATTAAGAAATAAACTGAACGACAGCACATCATTTGTTTTGTGGCTTTGCGGGGACACGCATAATACGAACTATGAAAAAATTGATGATATTCCATGTATATCAGTTGGAAGCATGGTTCAAGAGAAGGGGACACAGGTAAGCTTTCTCATTGGGACTTTCCAAGAATCACACATAACTCACGTGGAAGCCCATAGTTATGATTCGGAAAATGATGGATGGAAATACGAAGAGGTGCTTACAAAACGCATCCGTGATTCAATACCAAATCATTTCAGCAATTTCACTGGAATGTTACCTTTAAATATTTCACCTCATAGAGATAAATTTACTGAAAAAAACAAAATTCTTCTCAGAATCATTGGAACACTATTTGTAATTGTTGTGGTTTCTGTCCCTATATACTATTTCAAGCAAAGAGAAAAAAAGCAGGAAAATACAGAGCAATCTGACATCGTAGAAATGATGGAAAATGCTGAAGAAAAAAGCAGCATTGAATTTCTATATGAAGACGTAACAACCCTGAGTATGGCGGACAGCAGCACATATATAAAAAGCATTCTTAAAGACAGAGAAGTTGAAAAAGCATATGCAGAAAATAGTTTTGATAAAGGATGTTCATTGAAGGTAGCCGTAGAAAATAAAGGTGATCGTGCGGTGGCTGTGTCTGATGTTACATTAGTCATTGATGAGATAAAAGCAATAAAAGAAGCCAATCCAGTTGTCTCAGCATATATGTATAATAATCAGTTACAAGTCTATTTGATCAATGACGGCAAGGAAGAATTTGACGGTACAGTACAGCTAAGTTTTAAATTCTACAACGAAAAAACCGGAGTTGTAGAATTTTTGGATAAAGAAATATTGGATAAAGTATTTCATGCAAAGTTTTTTGGATATTTAGAATCACTGGAAGCTGGTGAAATATTTAGAATTGGAAAATATAATATCTCCTGTACGGAATTGCTGAATTGGTTAAAAGAACATTCGGAAAATACAGGAATTTATATAACAGCAACAGTTAAGGATAAATATTCAGGACAATTATATGAATATGAACTTGGTCGTTTATACGCAACTAGTTCTACTCAGGCATGTCTCGAAAGGAAGTCGGGGGAAGAATATGATATTCCGGTTGAGCATCCGGTTATTTTTGACATTGGCACTGAAGAGTCAAGGAATTATTTATTAAATATGAATTATAACATTGACAAGAATACAGTAAAGAACGTGCAAGTTATTTTGCTTCCGACAGAGTCTTGTGAGATAACCTTTCATGCTGTAATTGATGTTGCAGGAGAAAAGCCGATCGAGACCGGGGAATTTAATGAGAAGATTTTTGTCCCAATTTACAAAAATGGAGCGCTGAATCAGTATTCAGATGTAGTAAGATATCTTTCGCGTAATGACATTGAAAGTTATTACTATAATCAGGATGAGACAATCCAAGAAAGTATCGCTTATAATCTGGAGACTATTGTTAGCGGAGTAAGCAAAAATACCCAGGGTGATAAGAACGCAAATTTGAGCGCGGATATCTGTTATGATTTTAGGACAGAAATAAAATCTGATTTAGATCGTGATACAGAAGATATTATTGAAAAATCATATGTAGATATCGATCCACCTGATTATGAGTCTCATGGTTTGTATGGAGAAGTATTGAGACAGTATTACGATAATGCAAAGGCAAAATTTCAATGGGAACTGATAAAAAAAAGTGGTTTTGTAAATGAAGGAGCAAGCAATTATTATAATCAGGACTCATGTGAGATTTATTACCAGTATATTGATTTAGCTGATGACGGCATATTTGAATTAGTTATTGCCATTGATTCTGAATACGATGCAAAGACTATTCTTGATATATTTACGATTGAGGATGATAAGGTTGTCAGAGTGATCGACAATGCTACTAGCGTTGCTTATCGAAATAGATATTATATTTGTAAAGATAAACGTATAAAAAATATAGGTTCTGGCGGAGCATATAATTCTCAGATAGAGTATTATGAATTACTTCCAAATAGTTCACAAATGGTTATAAGTGACTCGTATACTTACAATGGCTGGGATGGAGAATACTATTCTCATACGGATGGTGCTGGTAAAGTTTCAACCATATCTCCAGAAAAAATGGATGAACAAGGAACTTCGGAAGATGACGAATATCAAGGTGAATGGATTCTGTTATATAAAAGGAATGAAGTGTAGTTGTTATTTTGGATGGCTGCAGTTCAATGTTAAATTGATGGCATGAAAAATGCTTTCGGTATCTCAGTTTCCCTGCCCCTCAATGTTTGAGGGGTAAAGGCTTTTTGCTGCCGCGCCAAGTTTTGACCTAGGGTAAGCCCCGTAAAAGACTTATCTACTCACCCCAATTTAGCAAGTTTCCGTGCAGAACCAAATGGAGTGTTTTCTTTTTGCATAATTAAATAAATTTTAAACGTTGATGTAAAGTATGCGGTTTACCATCATGTACAGGAATGGTAGTAGTTTTTTCCTAATTGGGCAATCAAATATGCTGCTGTAGTATAAGACTGTGTTTCTTCATCCAGAATGCTGACACGGGCAAGTTTTTTCCATGGTTTTGCTGATATATGCGGCACGGACTGAAAGCGATTTAACTGCAGGAGAAAAATATTCAACATAAGGGTTTTTTGGACATGAAAAATCGGAGAGTAAATCGTAAAGAATTTCCTCTCCGATATAAGTCAGTTCGTCTTTATCCAAATATGCCCGAATATTAATAGTAAAATATTTATCAGACATGTTATTTCTTCCTTTTGGTCATTTAAGTTAAGATTTCTTTCTTGAATTGTGAAGCAGGAGGAATATACGCTGAACGATGGTATCCATGAAGGAATCATTTCAGAAGAGAATCGGGAACTGCCACATCAGAAACGATAGAAAGCGGGAGTATCATATCATAGTCTCAACCATGAGCATATTTATCTACTATTTTGAAGTGCTCTCTGTGGTGCTGGAATGTATGGCAATGCTAATTGTTAGCGATTTCATGAGCTGTCGCTGATGTGATTTCATCGCTTGTCAACAGGTTGCTCAGTTTTCTGTCTT
>NZ_CAXSVO010000057.1:0-8188 GCF_964240875.1 Ruminococcus sp. 5_1_39BFAA
GTTGTTTTCTGTGGTGTTCCTGCCGTTCTGTTCGACAGCCTGTTTACTTTATCATGTATTCAGTCATTTGTCAACAGCTAATTTTTATTTTCTGAAATTTCATTTATTTTTCAGCATTTCAGAAGCAATTATTTCCGACAGCCAGATCAATTTACCACAAACCAATCTGGCTGTCAAGCACTTTTTTCGACAAAAATCGAAAACTTAAGACAACTTAAGACATCCAAAATCAACGTACCAAAACGTACCAAAACCCGTTTAAAAGATACAATATATATCTAAATATTAGTTTTCAGCAAAATATTGACATTTTTTATATCATATTTTATATTGAACTTAAGATTTTTTTATCGCAAAACTCAGGAAAGGAGTATATCCATGAAAATTGATACATCTAACCCTTCCAATAGCTGCATTTTAAGATTACAAGCCGTACTGGATACTTTAAAACCAGCCGAGCATCGTATTGCGGAGTATATTCTGCAATACCCGCAGGACGTACTGTCCTCTACTTTAAACGAACTTGCAGTAAAATCAGGCTGCAGCTATGCAACTATCAACCGTCTTATCAATCGAATCGGTTACAGTGGTTTTAAAGAGCTAAAACGATATTTATACCAGGACACTCTGGTGACGAATTCTCTGGACTTTGTAGATGTAATCAGTTTTTCCCAGGACACCTCTACGAAAGAAATATGTGAAAACGTTTATAACCTGTCTTCAAAGGTTCTTGAAGACAGCAGCAATATCATAAACACAGATTCTGTAGATTTGGCGGCAAATAAAATCATCTCCGCCAAAAAGGTTTGTGTTGTCGGGACAGGTTCTTCCGGTATCACTGCCCGATATGCCTACAGCCGCCTTTTCAGAATAGGAATTTCCTGCAGCTACGATGAAGATACTACCCTTTTTAATATGCATGCTTCTCTGTTAAAAAAAGGAGATGTGCTTTTTGCTGTGTCTTCTTCCGGGCGGTCTGCCAATATTTTAAACTGCGCACAAACTGCCAAGGAAAATGGTGCCTGCATCATTTCTTTATGCGATTATGCTGTTTCACCATTGTCTCAGATTTCAGATATCAGCCTGTTTACCACTTCCAGAAATGCACATTTATTTATGAACATTGATATGCCGCTTCTTATTGGCCAGATTTTTCTGATAGATGCCTTGCATATGTGCTGCTGTGTAAAGCTTGGCAAAAATTCTTCCGAATTGTACAGCAGAACAAAGAAATCTGCAGATTTAGAAAAAACAAGATAGAAACCGAGGCTGTCTTCATTTTTATATAAAGAAACGAAGACAGCCCCTTCCGGCAGCGGTTCAGATTTCATTCAAAATATCTGAAATGATCTGCTCCGGAGTCAACCGATATCTGAAATATTGTTCTTCCAACGTTACGTGGTTGACAAATTCTTTTTTTGCTCCAAAGTTCAATACCTTCATGGGTGAGTTTCCATAAAATGCCGCAATTTTTTCACCGAAACCGCCGTCAATCACCCCGTCCTCCAACGTCACAACCAGCCGATGCCCATATTTGGTCAATGCTTTCAACATTATTTCATCCACAGCGGAGACATAACGGGGATTGATAAGGGTTGCATGAATTCCATGGTCTGTCTCTAATTTTTTTCTTACCTGTTCGCCAAGACCCAGGAATTTTCCAAGCGCCAGGATTGCCACTGTTGTTCCATGCTCTATAATCTCATATTTAGCGGGATGACAATACTCAGACAGCAAAGCTCCATTCCTGGATACCGTCTCAATACCCGGCACCCGGATCACAACCGGATGCTCTGTCTGATCCAATCCCCATTCCAGCATACTGAGATATTCTTCTTTGCAGGTTGGAGCAAGATAAATAATATTGGGAATATTCGCAGCAAGTGCAATATCAAAAACCCCCATATGCGTCTGACTGCCCTGAGCGATTCCGGCAAAAAATACAAGAATGACTGCCGGGCTGCAATTCAGAGCCAGGTCAGAAGAAAGCTGATCGTAAGCTCTCTGCAAAAAGGAGCTGCTGACTCCAAATACCGGCTTTCCTCCTGCCTTTGCAATACCGGAAATCATTGCCACTGCATGGCCTTCCGCAATTCCCACATCCACAAACTGTTTCGGAAATTGATTCCTTAATTCCTGCTCAAAACCTAATACCTTTGGTGTTCCTGCGGTAATTGCAGTGACCGCAGGATCCTTTCTCATTTTGTTCGCCAAAAATTCAGCGGTCAGCCCCTCATAAGTTTCCGCAGGCACAGCCTCCTGCCGCAATTTCCCCGTATCTCTGTGAAACGGATTCATATAGTGCCAGTGTTCTTTGTCCTCTTCTGCGAATTGATAGCCTTTTCCTTTTACCGTACACATGTGGATCACGATTGGATGGTCTGTATCCTTTGCTTTTTTCAGCACATCTGCAATTTCATAAAAATCGTTGCCATCACTGACAAAGAAATACTCAAAGCCCAGCGCCTGAAAAAAGTTGCAGGCAGCCTTCCCCTTCGTTTCCCGTAATAATTTCAGATTCTGGTACAATCCACCGTGATTCTCTGCAATGCTCATATCATTGTCATTCACTATAAGAATTATATTACTCCCAAGTGCTGCAGCATTATTCAGTCCCTCAAAGGCCTCTCCGCCGCTTAGTGCGCCGTCACCCACAACTGCGATCACATTGCTTGTTTCGCCTTTCACATCCCTTCCCTTCGCCAGCCCACAGGCAAGACTGATGGCAGAAGAAGTATGCCCCACAGAAAAAATATCATGTTCACTTTCCGCTGGGTTTGTAAAACCGCTGACTGATCCAAATTTTTCAGGATCAGTATAAGCGTCTTTCCGCCCCGTCAGCATCTTATGTGTGTAACATTGGTGTGACACGTCAAAGATGATTTTATCCGTGGGAGAATCGAAAACATAGTGCAGCGCTACCGTAGCCTCAATAACTGCCAGATTAGAACCTACATGACCGCCTGTTGTACTTAAACGCAGAAGCAGCTGCTCACGGATTTCACCGCACAACTGGACAAGCTCATTTCCAGATAAATCTTTCAGGTCCTTCGGACTATTAATCTTATCTAAAATTCTGCACATTACTCTGCTTCCTTTCTCGAAAGGTCTATTTATCAGTGTTTGCCATAGGCATAGGCCGTACCGGTCGCTTCCGGGACAGAAGCTTCGTCCCATCGATGTATGCTTCCGCTTCGCAGATAGTCACTGGTCACATTGAAATACGTATGGCCGGGACTCCCTCCTATTGGATCGTCCCACGCACAATCCACACAATACCATTCTCCGTCCAGCTTTACCATATTCCATGAGTGTTCCACTCCGCTGCTGCTTGGTATCCCAAACACAGTCATGCACTCAATATCCAGCATATCCATAAATAATTGGAAGGTGGATGAATATCCATGACACATAGCCGACTGATCGATCAGGACGCCATAAGGCGTGTCGCTTCCGTCTGCAAATCCATCTCCACCGGAACGTCCGAAAATACTGTAGTCAAACCTTGACCATCCTGTAATAAAATCGTGAATAGCAAGCTCCTTCTCATAGTCGCTCATGCTGTCGTCAATCTCCGAATCAATTACCTCTCTTGCCGCTTCCAAAATACTGCGGTTGATTTCCGACAAATCTGAATCATCCCCTGAACTCCATGCCTGTAAAACCGCCTGCTCATTGTAAGAATTCGATATCGCCTCCACAAATGCCTCTTTCGCCTTTTGCGGCTCCGGGCAGATCATCATGGCTATATATCTGCCCTCTTTTGCGACAATCCCATCTTTTACCATTGCCGCCTGCTGCGGTGCATAGCCTTCAAAAACTCCTGCCCGATTCTCGATGTATTCATCCAAAGCCTCCTCTGCTGCCTTGCAGTCCTTTTCATCTTTCATCAGCAGCACAGCTATTTCACTGGCTTCCACACCATCGGCATATAAGATCACTCCGTCTGACACCTCTTCCTCCTGCAATAAATAGTAATCAGACACCCACGTAGTAAAATCCTTATCCCCCGAGGCAATCTTCATCAGCGCCGGAAGCTCCTGTTGGCTTGACATAATGGCTTGCGCAATATCATCAGGCGCTGTATCCGCTTCCGAAGCCTGCAGCGAAGAACAGCTCACAAGAGACAATAAAAGTCCAAAAGTGAAAATGAAACCTAATACTTTTTTCATGGGAACCTCCTAGTTTTTAAGTTTTGTAATACTCATGTCCTCCGCAAATCCGGAAGCGTTATATAAAATCAACAAATCTGTATATTTTCCTTCCTCGATCATCTGGCTTAAGCTCCGGTTGGTGTATCTTAAATCAACAACATCGATCTCCTTAAATTCGCTCAGCATAAACGGGATAAAACAGTTCGCATAAGAATCCTTGATCACCAGGATTTTGCGCCCGTTTTCCGCTTTTGTGCTGATTTGCAGGAAGGGTTCGTTTCCGCCAAAATAAACGGCATATTTGTCTTTCGTATCCAGTGCGGCATAGTCATAAAGACTTTTTTCTGTCTCTCCCGTACTTTGCTTATACACAGTATACGCAGTACCATCTCTCGGAACAAACAATTCAATGGTATCTCCTGCTGTTTGAATCCCCAGCTTTGACTGCACTGTCCCCTCAAACTGGTCTGTTACCGTTTGAATCTCATAGTCTGTAAGCTCCGGTATGGAATACCCCTGTTTCTCCGCCCACGCCTGATATACATAAAAGGCAGCAAGCGTTTTCCAATGGTGATCCGTCCGGTAATATAATTCTTCATCCGTATGCTTCCGCAGAACTGTAGCCGCATCAAACCAGACTTCTTCCGGCAAGCCTTCTGCGATCTGTTCCAGATAAGCGGTCCCGCAGCCGGAATCAGCCAGCGGAGGCAGCTTATCCTGTAGGATATCCACCGCATTCGGCACGATCATTACAGTCACATGCTTTCTTCCCAACTGCTCCCCATACTGGCGCGCAAACTCTGCAAGCGCTTCTATATTGCGTTCCGCCATCTGTGTGTCAAAGGATCCGGTGTGCTTTTCAATCAGATAACCATCTGCTCCAAAATAAATATCCTTACTCTCCCTTTTCAGAAGCAGCCGCTCCACAGAAGTTTTGAGTGTGATCCACTGGTTCCTCCAAACAAATTGGTCCGTCAGATATTCCTCATAATCTGCTTCAAAATCACCGTTCAATAAAGTTTCTGTTTTTAACTCCGGCTTCCCGTTCAAAACCCGGTTCTCTGTTTCTGAGAATCCTGTTGAGGGCTTTACGATTGTTGCCGCCGTAAATCCGAATATCAATAGGCCGAATACTATAACCGTGACACGTGGCTGCCATCTTTTCTTCTTCAAATCCATTTTCCAATCACCTCCGGCCTTATCAGAATCTAAAATACAGAAACGGATTGAAAGACGCATCTACAAGCCATGCCACAGACAGAAGGAATATACCTATATAAAATGCGTTTATAGCTGCTGTCTGCATAAACACTTTGTCTTCCAGCTTTGCCAAAAACCATCCTGCAATATGCTTAGGAAGCTCCGTGCTTCCCAAAACGCACAGGATCAGTAATATCGCATTGTTATACAGCAGGTACATGGTTTCCCTGTTCAAAACTCCCTGACCATAAATGCCAAACAGTGATCTCAGAAATCCCATGGTCTGTCCCATATTTTCAAACACAAACAAGCTCCAGCCAAGCATGACAAAAAGCATGCAATATATATGCCGAAATGTCCCAGGCAGCTTTTCCAGATATCTTCCGAAAATAAACTTCTCTGCAAGCAGCAAAATGCCGTAATAAGCGCCCCATATAAGAAAATTCCAGCTTGCTCCATGCCAGATTCCGGTCAGCAGCCAGACAATTAAAATGTTTCGGATATGCCGCCCCTTGTTTACCCTGTTTCCTCCCAGAGGAATGTACACATATTCCCGAAACCATGTGCCAAGGGAAATATGCCATCTCCGCCAAAACTCTGTGATGCTTTTCGATATATACGGGTAGTTGAAATTTTCCGGGAACCGAAAGCCAAACATATATCCCAGACCGATTGCCATATCAGAATACGCAGAAAAATCAAAATAAATCTGGAAAGTATAGGCTGCAAGCCCCATCCACGCCGTCTGCAAACTGCTCCATGGATTCTTTGCGCATGCGAAGCTGCGTATCTATGGTTTTATACTGAACGATGGGTCCTGCAATAAGTTGTGGAAACATTGTCACATAAGTGCCGAAGGAGATAATGTTTTTTTGAACCTCCGCCTCCCCGCGGTACAGGTCAATGGTGTAGGACATAGTTTGAAACGTATAAAAGGAAATGCCGATAGGCAGGGCCAGATGCAGCATATTAATGTCTGCACCAGATAAACCGTTGGCTGTCTCAATCACAAAATCAGCATATTTAAAAAAGCCAAGCAGCAACAGGCTGATAGCAGAGGAAACTGCCAGTGCCGCTTTCGCCCCTCTCCTATTTCCCGTTCTCCGAAACCAATCTACAAATATGCCTCCTGTGTAAGAAACCAGAATCGATACAAGCATCAAAAGGATGTAAACCGGCTCGCCCCAGGCATAAAATCCAAGGCTGAATACCAGAAGTACAAGATTGCGAAGGCGATGAGGTACTGCGTAGTAAACAAGCAGCACTGCAGGCAAAAAGCGGAACAGAAAAAGTAAACTGCTAAAGACCATAGACAGCCTCCCTAAAATGCCCGGACAGCTAATGCATGCACATTCGTAAAGTTTTTCGGACATTCGCCGGCATAACCGTTAAAATAATGTACAAACCACGCATAATCATCCTCAGAATCCGCCTGGGACGATGACCAGTACCAATTTGTGTCCAGCCCGTCCATTGCCGCCTGATCGTCAAGTCTGTATATATGTCCCAGCGAATTGTTTATTGCCTCACGATTTTGATATATATCACACAGTTCAGCTATGCTCGGCATATACCATCCGGAAGCAAAATCGCCGGCTAAATCATAGCTCTCTGCATAGGTGTTCACAAAATGAAATGCAGGATAATTTTCTTCGTCATTCTCCTCAGCTTCTCTATCCTGAGAGCAAATCGCATCCCAGTTATCGCTGCCGTCTTTATCTCCTGAAAAGGTTTGATCAGACTTCTGCGTACAAACAGTATCCGTGAATTTGGCTGCGTATCCGGCAGAAGCATCCGCTGCCCATTGTAAAGGTATGTCGCTTCTGTGAACCCCTACACCGAAAGCTGTTCCATCTTCCCGAAAGCCCGCAATAATGGCTATGGGGGTATTGCTGCTGTCCACAGCCGTTAAGTCCGTCTCTTTTACTATAGAACCATCGGCAAGAATAATATCTCCAATTTCGTATTCGAAATCATTCCCGCCTTCTTCCACACCAGAAGAAACAACCTCATCCTGTCCTAACGACAATTCATCAGATAAATCAGATGCTGCGACCGTAATGCTGCCGCTCGCCATAGAAAATAATAAAAGCGCTGATATAATTGAAATCTTTGATTTTTTCATTGATAGCTCCTCCTTACTTATTGACAATATCATAGACCTTAGAGTATACTCTCAGTCAAGAGAGTATCTCTTAATAATTGCATTTTTATAGGAGAAATGTGTATGTATTATACTGTCTGCGAAGTAGCGAAGCGTCTGAATTTATCGCCGCATACGATTCGCTTTTATGGAAAGGAAGGGTTGCTGACATTTGTTGAACGTGACCAAAATGGAAATCGTATTTTTAAGGAATCTGACTTTGAACGTCTGTTTATTATTGCATCCCTGAAACGATCCGGGATGTCCATTAAACAGATCCGGGAATTCACTGTACTCTGCGATGAAGGAGATGCTACCATAGCACAGCGCCTGAAGATCATCCGGGATCAGAGAGAATCGGTGGAGGAACAGATCACGGAATTGCAGGATGCACTGGATGTATTGAAATACAAAACCTGGCTTTATGAGACAGCTTTAGAGGCAGGTACCACCGCTGTTCATGACAATATGCCCCTGGAGGATATGCCGCCTAAAATTCAGAAGATCAAGGAACGCATCCGCAAACTTACCGATGATATGGAACAGCGCTATAAAGATGCTTCTCATTTATGAAGAACAAAATGGTTTACTTTCCTTTGGAGCAAAAAAAAGAAAGGTAGTGTAAAATAGTTTGTGTTTCTGGTAAAAAATAACTCTTTTTTGGTAAGAATTCAGATATGACAATTCTTAT
>NZ_CAXSVO010000058.1:0-7775 GCF_964240875.1 Ruminococcus sp. 5_1_39BFAA
CTACGCTTGCTAACTGGATCATTTACTGTGCCGAGAATTACCTCTGTCATGTTTATGATTATTTTCACCGCCAGTTAGGTCAGTTTACAAGGAACTACACGCAGACCGTGAAACGGGCTGCTGACAACAAACGGCGCTATGCTCCCGGCTGGGTGCATAGCACCTGTTTGTTGCGGGGGTTTCCAAAGGGGGCAGCGCCCCATTTGGCACACGACTTTGCGGAGCAAAGTGTAGTGTGTTATACGCTCTGTCGGCGTTGCCCTGAAAATACCGTTGCCGCCGGGGAGGGCAAGGGCATTTGACGCGGCAGGAAAGCAGGGCTTTGTTTGGGGCTGGTAAGCCGGAAACAAAGGGCTGATTTCAGCAGCAGACAGGGCGTATTATGAAAGCCCCCGTCCCTCGTCCTCCGCCCCCGGCCTATGGGACAAAAAGTCCCAAAGCTCTGGACACCGTGACCAGATGTGTGGCCACACTCCGGGAAAAGTAGCAGGACGGCAGGAAACCGTCAAGGCTGAAATGAATGGGCTGACGCCCGGCCTTGACCGTTCCCCGCCGCCCCGCTGGATGGGTGGACAAGGTGGCCAATCCCTAAAAGTGTTTGGCCGCACTCGTTCATTTTGGGGCCTTTCTTCTCCCAAAATTGAAATGGGCGGGAAAGCCCTAAAATGGCTTTCCCGCCTTGATTACCCATTAGCAAAGACGGGCGAGACTGTCAACGGCGGCGCTGAAAGCGCCGTTCATCTTGACCGTTGACTGGCTCGCCTGGCTTTGCTACTGCCCGTAAGAGATGGAAAAACAAGATGGAAAACAAGGTTAAAAATGGTTGACAAGTCTATCGGATGTGTGTTATACTGTGCGACAGTTTGAGATTGGAAGGAGGCTTACGTGTGTTAATTTGTGTACGCTAATAAGCAATAAAAAGTAGAAGTACCTTTCCACATGATGGTGGGCTTTTTTTGCGTGCGTATGCAAAGGAACACGTAGGTTTGACACGAGCAGTCTTTGAACTGTATCGTGGTGTTTTTTCGTGCTTTGTTGTTATGCAGGCGTCTGCCCTCTCTGTGGGACAACGCCTGCTTTTTATTGCAGAAACAAAGGAACAATGCAATAAAAAAGGAGGTTCGCATTATGACCCAAAACAACAATTCATGGAGAAAAACTTATTTTACACTTCTTGCCGGACAAGCAATATCCTTTATTAGCAGCGGTATTTTGCAAATGGCCATTATCTTTTATTTGGTTGCGAAAACTAATTCTGCAATCATATTGACGGCGGCAACACTGATTGGATTTTTGCCGCAAGCCTGTTTAGGCCCGTTTGCAGGTGCTTTTGTTGACCGGCACAGCCGTAAAAGCGTAATGATTGGTGCGGATTTGATAATTGCCGCCGCTGGCGGTATTCTGGCGCTGGTGGCGTTTTACATGGAATTGCCCGTATGGTCTATTATGGTTGTCCTGTTAATCCGAAGTGCGGGAACTGCTTTTCATTCTCCAGCATTCAGCGCAGCAACACCTATGATTGTGCCAAAAGAGGAACTTACAAAATGCGCTGGTTACACGCAGACCATGCAAGCAGTAAGTGCGATTATCAGTCCAGCTGCCGCAGCGTTTTTATATGCTGTTTGGCCTCTTAATGCAATTATATTGTTAGATATTGTGGGTGCAATCCTTGCCTGTGTGACTGTTGCGATTTCGTCCATACCAACGCCTGAACTATGTCCAGAAACGAAAAGACAACAGTTTTTACAGGATATGAAAGAGGGGTATGTGGTATTAAAGCAAAACAGGGGCCTCTTTGCTCTGCTCTGGATTGGTGTAATTTATATGTTCTTTTATATGCCAATCAGTACGCTTTTTCCTCTCATCTGTATGTCATACTTCAAAGGAACACCGGCCCATGCCTCTGCCGCTGAAATTGCTTTTGCGGTTGGTATGCTGCTTGGCGGAGTCATTCTGAGCATTTGGGGCGGTTTTAAGAAACGGCGGTACACCATCGGTCTTTCCGTTCTCCTGATGGGCGTTAGCAATATGCTCTCCGGGCTTTTGCCGCCAGACGCATTTCTTGTCTTTGTTGTGTGCTGTACTGTTATGGGAATTTCCGCTCCATTTTACGGTGTGCAAAATGCGATTTTTCAAGAAACGGTCAAACCAGAATATCTGGGGAGAGTTTTTTCTCTACTGACAAGCGCCGCTTCCCTCGCCATGCCGTTTGGCCTTGTCATTTCCGGGCCTCTGGCGGAGCGGCTGGGAGTTGAGAAATGGTTTGTCATTTGCGGAATTGGCATTATCATCGTTGCGCTTGCCGTATTTTTACTACCCGGTTTGAGAGAGATTGACAATACGCAATAATCAACTGCACCTTTTTCTATTACTAAACAAAATGCCTGGATGGTGGTTCTGAAAAACCAGAACCGCCGTTCAGGCATTTTTTATCTTCGTCCTCTCTGCGGTTTTGGATTCTTCAGCAAGTCGGATTTTTCCGCAATCTTTTTCAGCCACTTCCGTTCTTCTACTGACAGCTTCCTAAAATTCAGCTTGAGCCGTTTGCAGATAAACGCCAAGTACGCTTGTTCCGTGTCGCTGTCCTGGCTGACGATTTCACCAGCAGTTTCCAGCATTTCTTTTAGCGGGTTATCCTCTGGGACGCTGAAAAAATCGTCCTTGTGTGTTTCCCGCAGAGCAAGGGCAATCCCGTTTATGTCCCGTTGTATCACATAGCGGCAAAACTCGTCCTCATCAATATGGGCGGTGATAAGCTGTCTTAACTGCGTATCACTCATGCCAGGATTATGCTTTTTTATAACAGTTGCGCTCATCGTGTCCACTATGGCGTTTGCACCCTGCGCCTGTTTCAGTGCCGTTCCGTTCACATAGATTTCAAGGTCAGCCATCAGCCGGGGGAAATCCGGGTGCGCCGCCAGCTCACACAGCAGGGTATTGTCTATCCTCCCGCTTTTCAGCAGGTCAATCATTTCATCACTCAAACGCAGGTCTGCAAGATCGGCGTTTGGGTGATTTTTCATTTCAGACAGCCCCAGCAGATAATCAGCGGTCACACCGTAAAACTTCGCCAGCCGGATAAGGGCATAGTGGCTGATGTCCTTGAAGTCTTCCGTTTCGTAACTGCCCAGCGCAGACTTGGAAAGCCCGGTCTGCTCCGCAAGCTGCCCCAGCGTCAAGCCACGCTCCACACGTAGGTCTTTTAATCGCTCTTGTATGGATAAAGACATATTCACCCTCCTTGCTAGCTCAACGAAAGAGAAGCCGTTATGCTATGTACTATGCTCATAGCATAACGGCATAGGCATTTACAGTTTTATTTTACCATTTGCTACATCTTCACGAAATTTATCAACAAGCTTCGCTGTCAGCTTGGATTTACCGTAGTGTTCAAGTACAAAAGTACGATAACTTTTTCCATCTACAAGCACATCACTTTTTCTGGTCAACAACCAATTTCCGTTACCTCCTCCCTGTTCTCTAATATTCCAGTCTTTCCCATATCTTTTATAGATTTCATCTTTTTTACCTTGAACAGACATTGATTCGCTTGGAATATAAACAATTTGCATAATAGCTCCTCCTTTATTTTGTGCAAGAAGACCAGAAACCTGAATTTGTCTTTTATCTTTTTTTGATTATATCACAAATCCGAGAGCGTGGAAATAGGGAGTTTTTCAGGCTGATTTCCTACCTCTTGGATATACGGCACAGGCGGTCAAAAAGGTGTAGACTTGGGATAGTTCATCGATGGACAAGCACCTTGGAAACAGAACACGCCAAAGAAAACGGAGGGACGCATGAGCAAAAGACCCTATCAACACCTGCCGCCGCTGGAACACAGGCCGGACGGCTCCCCCTACCGCATAACCCCGCCCCAGAAGAGACGAGCCAGCGGCCTGATACGCCGGGAGTGCTGCAACTGCGAGGACGGAAACTGCCTTGCGCTGGACGATGGCGACACCTGCGCCTGTCCGCAGATGATTTCGTTCTCCGTCTGCTGCAAGTGGTTCCGCTGGGCGGTCTTGCCGCTGGACAGGACGCTGGAAGCGGAGATTTACCGGGACAGGGACTTGAAACGCTGTGCGGAGTGCGGCGGTGTGTTCGTCCCGAAGTCCAACCGGGGCAAATACTGCCCGGACTGCGCCGCCAGAGTTCACAGGCGGCAGAAAACAGAAAGTGAACGGAAAAGGAGGTCTGCTGTGGACAGTTAAGAGCGGGAAAAGCCTTGATTTGCAAGGCTCCGCAAGCCCTCAACCGGGGCGGCTGGTATCATTTATCATTCGCCCCGGAAAACGGGCCTCTAACCGTCCACAAAACACGCTATGACAAACACGATTTATATTCACCAGCCGGAAAAGGCGTTCAGTTTCACCCGGCTCCCCAATTTCCTTTTTGAAGCACCCACATTCCAGCCCTTGAGCAACGAAGCGAAGGTGCTGTATGCCTTTGTCCTGCGCCGGGCGGAGTTGTCCCGGAAGAACGGCTGGGCGGACGAGTACGGGCGGGTCTACCTGTACTACCCCATCTGCGAGGTGGTCGCTTTGCTCCGCTGCGGGCGGCAGAAAGCGGTCAACACCCTGCGGGAGTTGCAGTATGCGGGGCTGGTGGAAATCCAGAAACAGGGCTGTGGAAAACCCAACCGCATTTACCCGAAATCCTATGAAGCGGTTCCAAACACCGACTTCAAGAAATCCGGTTATGGTACGCCGGAGGGCTGAAAACCGTACTTGGCGAGTACGAAAATCAATCCTCTTGAAGTACGGAAATCTGACGGTATATAGAAATACAGAGATTAAAACCATCTATTTACATTCATTCCATTCCAATCCTATCAGAGATATTTTCGGCGGGAAAACCCGCCGGAAAGGAATGGAATGGGGAAAGGAGTTCAATGGCACAACACGCAATTTTGCGATTTGAGAAGCACAAGGGCCACCCGGCGGGGCCGCTGGAAGCCCACCATGAACGGAAAAAGGAGCAGTACGCCAGCAACCCGGACATTGACACCAGCCGGAGCAAGTACAATTTCCACATCGTCAAGCCGGATGGCCGCTACTACCATTTCATTCAGAGCCGCATCGAGCAGGCCAGATGCCGCACCCGCAAGGACAGCACTCGGTTTGTGGACACGCTGATTACCGCCAGCCCGGAGTTTTTCAAGGGCAAGTCCCCAAAGGAGATAGCGGCCTACTTCCAGAGGGCGGCGGACTTCCTCATTGACCGGGTGGGCCGGGAGAACATCGTTTCGGCTATGGTACACATGGATGAAAAAACGCCCCATCTGCACTTGGTCTTTGTGCCGCTGACAAAGGACAACCGCCTGTGCGCCAAAGAAATTATCGGCAACCGGGCCAATCTGACGAAGTGGCAGGACGATTTTCACGCCTGTATGGTGGAGCAGTACCCCGACCTGGAGCGTGGGGAAAGCGCCAGCAAGACGGGCCGGAAGCATATCCCCACCCGGCTGTTCAAACAGGCGGTCAACCTCTCCAAACAGGCGAGGGCCATTGAAGCGGTTCTCTCCGGCATTACCCCGCTGAACGCCGGAAAGAAGAAAGAGGAAGCCCTCTCCATGCTGAAAAAGTGGTTTCCGCAGATGGAGAACTTCTCCGGGCAACTGAAAAAATACAAGGTCACAATCAATGACTTGTTAGCGGAAAATGAAAAGCTGGAAGTCAGGGCAAAGGCCAGCGAAAAAGGCAAGATGAATGACACGATGGAACGGGCGAAGTTAAAAAGCGAACTGGACGATATGCGGCGGCTGGTTGACCGTATCCCGCCGGAGATTTTAGCGGAACTGAAACGGCAACAGCGGCAGCATGGAAAGGAAAGGTGATCTTATAAGTAATATCAGATACAAAAAGGAAATCGAAATCGTGACTTTTCAGGGAAAGGAAATCACACTGGAAAATCTCTCCCCGGTGTTCACGCCGGAACAGGAAGCAGCCAAACGCCGGGAACTGGAACAGCAGCTTTATGAGGTGTTCCGCAAGTACGCCGACAAGCGGGAGAGTGAGGAAGCCGGGACATAAGGTTTTCCAAACCCATCATTGATTTGCGGGGCTGCTGGCGGTATAATAGAACTGTCAGCAGCTCCGTTTCTTTTTTAAGAAAAGGAGCGACAATATGAACAATCGGATAGACGCAATCTATGCAAGACAATCGGTAGACAAAAAGGACAGCATTTCCATTGAAAGCCAGATTGAATTTTGCAAATACGAGTTGAAAGGCGGTAACTGCAAGGAATACACAGACAAAGGGTACAGCGGCAAGAACACAGACCGTCCGAAGTTTCAAGAACTGGTGCGGGACATCAAGCGGGGCTTGATTGCAAAGGTCGTGGTTTACAAGCTCGACCGTATCAGCCGTTCCATTCTGGACTTTGCCAACATGATGGAGCTGTTCCAGCAGTACAATGTGGAGTTTGTGTCCTCTACGGAAAAGTTTGATACCTCCACGCCGATGGGACGGGCCATGCTGAATATCTGTATCGTGTTCGCCCAGCTTGAACGGGAAACGATACAGAAGCGGGTAACGGACGCTTACTACTCCCGCAGTCAGCGGGGCTTTAAGATGGGCGGGAAAGCCCCTTACGGCTTCCATACGGAGCCTATCAAGATGGACGGTATCAACACAAAGAAGCTGGTGGTAAACCCGGAGGAAGCGGCCAATATCCGGCTGATGTTTGAGATGTACGCCCAGCCCACAACTTCCTACGGGGACATTACCCGGTACTTTGCCGAACAGGGGATTTTGTTCCATGGCAAAGAGCTGATACGCCCCACGCTGGCGCAGATGTTACGCAATCCTGTCTATGTGCAGGCAGACCTTGATGTGTACGAATTTTTCAAAAGTCAAGGTACAGTCATTGTCAATGACGTTGCCGATTTTACGGGCATGAACGGCTGCTATCTGTATCAAGGGCGAGATGTAAAGGCCAGCAAGAAAAACGACTTAAAAGACCAAATGCTGGTACTGGCTCCCCATGAGGGTATCGTCCCCTCCGACACCTGGCTGACCTGCCGCAAGAAGCTGATGAACAACATGAAAATCCAGTCTGCCCGGAAAGCCACCCACACATGGCTGGCAGGAAAAATCAAGTGCGGGAATTGCGGGTATGCTCTTATGAGTATCTACAATCCCTCCGGCAAACAGTATCTCCGCTGCACGAAACGGCTGGACAATAAAAGCTGTCCTGGCTGTGGGAAAATCATCACTTCGGAACTGGAAGCGGTTGTTTATCAGCAGATGGTAAAGAAGCTGGCAAGCTACAAGACGCTGACAGGAAAAAAGAAAGCGGCAAAGGCAAACCCGAAAATCACCGCCCTGCAAGTGGAACTTGCCCATGTAGACAGCGAGATTGAAAAGCTGGTGGACAGTCTGACGGGGGCAAACAATGTCCTGTTCTCCTATGTGAATGTGAAGATAGCGGAACTGGACGGGCGCAAGCAGGAACTTCTGGCAAGGATAGCGGAGTTGACTGTGGAGGCCATCAGCCCGGAACAGGTCAGCCAGATTTCCGGCTACCTCGATACCTGGGAGAATGTATCTTTTGATGACAAGCGGCGTGTGGTGGATTTGATGATCACCACCATAGCCGCCACAAGCGACAGCTTGAACATCACATGGAAAATCTGACTGGCGGCACCCCTCCCGTCAGATACCTACCCTGTGTAGTCCCTTGTAAACTGTACTTTACGGATGCGTAAATATCTGATGGCAGATGAAACTCGGGTTCAGGTACTGAATGAGCCGGAGCGCAATCCTGAAAC
>NZ_CAXSVO010000059.1:0-7468 GCF_964240875.1 Ruminococcus sp. 5_1_39BFAA
AGACTGCGCGGTCGATTATTTGAAAAGCGGAAAAATAATTTGCCGTTTGCGTCTCTCTCAATTCGCTGTCCAACACTTGATATTCTCCATCGGGGTTTGTTTCCAATTCTAATTCTGTTTCTTCCGATTCCGAAATCAATTCTTCTGTTTCGGGTACGTCCGCCTCAGACGGCATCTCAGTATCAATATTCTCCACGGGGGTCTCTCCATTGGTTTCAGTCTCCGATTCCCAGTATTCCTCATCAGCTATTTCCGTTTCCTGTTCTGAAATACCCTCTGTGTCTTCCTGCGAATCTGCCTCCCCGTCATCTGTTGCTTCCTCTGTACCGTCGGAACCAGCCTCTTCACCGCCTCCTTCTGAAGCAGCCTGTACTTCTGTTTCCGCCTCTTTTACGATCAGATTTCTGCTGATCTGGTACTTTGGATGTGCCTCATTGACCGGCTCCACATAATAGACAGCTTTATAACTGTCTGCGTGGTCTAAAGCAAAATCCTTTCCCTCTTCATTCTTTGCTTCCTCAAAAGTGACTTTTACTTTTTTGTCATCTTTGATCTCCAGCCCGGTAAAATCACAGGTGACGTCGAATTCACTGCCAACAGTAATTTCATAATCTTTGGCTTTTACCACCTCGTCTTCGTCCAGCAGGTCCTTGACCTCTTCATAAAGGGGCAGCTTTTCTTCCTCTTTGGGTTCTGACGCATAAGCTGTCATGGGCGATAACACCGTGGATAACAGCGTCATCCCTGCCAGAAATCCGGATACGAGTCTCCTTAAGTTTCCTGTTCTTCTCATAGATCATGTCCTCTCTTTCATTTTTTATATGAAAACAGACAGCCTTCTGGCTGCCTGGTTCCTAACTACCGCTGGGGAAAATGCAGGTTAAACTGTGCTTTTCCCTCACCATCGGCTACCATTTCAACAGTAGCTTCATAACTTTTCCCAGTCCTTTTCGATACCAAATCTTTGTAATGGATCTTGCCTTTCTTCAGGAATTTTTTTGCCGTTGCTTTGTCCATCTTCTTCCCTTGGCTTGCAAGGAAATGGTCATCCTTCCACAAAGAAAAGCGGCATTCCTGCCCGGTACAGTAATAATTCTTCTTACCTTCCCTCACATCACTGCCGCAGACCGGACATTTCCCGATCACTTCTCCCCTTGCTGTTCCCGGAAAACGGCTGCTCTCTTCCTCTGAAATCGAATGGTAACGGGAAATCAGTTCTGCCAGCATATCTGTGATTCCATTCAGGAAATGCTCTGCCGTCTCTTTCCCCTGTGCGATACGGTTTAATGCCATCTCCCACTCTGCTGTCATCTTCGGGGACTTAATCTCATCCGGAAGGACTGTGACCAGGACATTCCCCGCATCTGTCGGCACCAGATTCTTCTTTTCCCGTTTTACAAAGCCGGACTGGATGAGTTTTTCAATGATCCCGGCTCTCGTGGCCGGTGTTCCAAGCCCCTTCTTTTCCGTATCCTCTGTCAGTTCTTCATTGCCTGCCCTCTCCATCGCCGCCAGAAGAGTGTCTTCTGTATACTGGCGGGGAGGCTGGGTAAAGTTTTCTGAAACAGAAGTGCTGCACGGACCGATATTCCTTCCAAGGTAAAGGTCAAACTCTGCTTCCTGCTCCGGTTCCCTGACACCCAAAAACTGTTTCAGTTTCTTCTCTATCGCCTGGAACCCTTCCTGTTTTGTCTTCCTTGCATTGAAATAAAACGTATGGAAGTTGCAGGTCAGCTGGCACTTATGGGTCTCATAAATATAGGAATCTGCTGTTGCAGTGAGTACCCTGGCACTGATCAGATACAGAATGTTCCTCTCCTTTTCTTTCAGCTTCTGAAGGTCTGCTTTCTCCACTTCCGAAGTGGGGATAATTGCATGATGGTCTGAAACCTTTTTGGAGTTCAGTACTTTGGAGACCTCCGGTTCATACTCCATCCCCTCTGCAAAAGGCATCCTGGATAACAGCACCTGAATGAGCTTTCTGGCACTTTCCCCCATCTCATCCGTCAGATACTGGCTGTCTGTCCTGGGATACGTCACCAGCTTCTTTTCATACATTTCCTGTACAGCGTCCAGCGTCTGCTGTGCCGCATAACCAAAGATTCGGTTGGCATCCCTCTGAAGCGACGTCAGGTCATACAGTTTCGGAGGTCTGACCGTCTTTGTCTGAATATCTTCTTTCTCCACCTGGCACATGCGTTCCTTACAGTCCAAAGCCACCTTGTCTGCTTCCTCTTTTTTCTGGAAATGACCAGAAACAGCATCAAACTCCCCGAATGTTAAATGGGCTACATAGTATTTTTCTTTTACAAACTCCTTCACCTTCTGGTTCCTGTCCACGATCATGGCAAGGGTCGGGGTCTGCACCCTGCCCACTTTCAGGTTCTGGTTATAAAGGATGGAAAAAAGACGGCTCGCATTGATCCCCACCAGCCAGTCTGCTTTTGCCCTGCATAAAGCTGACTGATAAAGGTCTTCATAACACGAACCGTCTTTCAACGATGCAAACCCTTCTTTAATTGCACGTTCTTCCATGGAAGAGATCCAGAGCCTTTTGACCGGCTTTTTGCATCCTGCCTGCTCATAGACGAAACGGAAGATCAGCTCCCCTTCCCTTCCGGCATCTGTGGCACAGATGACCTCATCCACTTCTTTGCTGTTCATCAGTTTCTTTAAAATCTGGAACTGCTTCTTTGTCCCGTCAAGGACTTTCTTTTTCCATTCGTCCGGTATAATCGGAAGGTCTTCATATCTCCATTTTTTGTAATGTTCATCATATTCCGATGCGTCACAAAATGCTATCAGATGCCCGACGCACCACGATACCAGATACTCCTTTCCCTCCACATATCCGTCCTTTCGTTCTCTGGCTCCGACCACCTTCGCCAGAGCCATCGCAACAGACGGCTTTTCTGCAATCACTAACTTCATCAAGTATTACTCCTCCTCATCTTCCAGGACTTCCTCTGGATCCTCTTCATCCGGAAGTGTCTCTTCTTCCACATCATCCGGTTCCGCAGGTTCTTCCGCTTCTTCGGTCTCATCGTCCTCATATTCATCCTCATCATCGTATTCATGCTTCGGCTTATAGACCTTGAAGTAATATCCGGCACCTAACGCACCGACAGCTACCAACCCGATCAGAAGATAGGAACCCACCGGGGATTTATCCTCCGGCATTTGCACTTCCTCCGTTTCCGGTTCTTCCTCTTCCGGCTCCTGGGTCGGCTCCGGTTCCTCTGTTTCCGGTTCTGCATACACAGTATCCATTTCCGGAAGGGTTACCGTATCGGAAAGCGTGAAGTTCATCAGGTCTTTTTCACTGACTTCCGTCAGGAAATACACATTGTCCTGTGACTTGGAATTATCAATGACCAGATAAAACACCTTTCCGCTTTTGGTGGAAATGGTGTAAAACTCTTTTGTCCCTTCCGTTGCTGTCTGGGTAATGTTTTCAGCCTCCTCCCCGGATGCTGCCAATTCTTCTTCAATCCCCGTCACAGTACGGTCATCCACGGTTCCCCTTGCCTCCGTCGGTTCCGATGCCTGTGCATCCTGCGGAAGCGGGGATGTGGTCGTTTCTTCTGTTGTAGAAGCAGTGCCCGTGGTACTCATATCGCTGTTCGCTGTATTCTGTTGTTGTGCCTGACGTACCGCCCATTCATAATACGGGTTCTGGAGGGTGTACTTATCGGAAGTATTCCCGGCACCATCCGTCACCGTGATCTCAATCTGCTTTGTGGTAAAGTCTTTCTGTGTGAGCTGGATCTTCAGTTTTCCATCCGAAAGGTCCGTATAGGTAGTCCCGTTGACGGTTACCGCAGAAATCCCGGATACCGCATCATTTCCCTGGATGGTCAGCACACCATCCGTGAGGGAAGCAGAAAGCGTTGGCTTTTCCGTATCATAACAGCGGATGGAACGGTTCTGTTCATACACCGTCCCTTCTGCATCTGTCACCCGCACATAAACCGTCTGGTTTCCGTTGATGGTAATGCTTCTGGACTCTGTAACATCCTGCCAGCTCCCATCTTTTCCAGCCTTTGCTTCGATTTTTGCGACTTTGAAGCCTTCCCCCATCTGGCTGGCATCGACAGTAATGGAAACGGATGTATCTCCCTGTTTCCACCCGTCCGGCTTTTCAATGGCGATGGCAGGGTTTGTGTTCTCCGCCGCATAAATGCCCTGGGCAGAAAAAAACGGGGTTGCCATACATAAAAATGTGGTAACTGCAAAAATCCCTCTTTTCACGTTACTGCCCCATTTCCTGTGCTTCCCCTGAGCCCTCTGTTCTTTCATTTTCTCTAAATTCATCATCTGCTCTTGTTTCCTCCTTCTGGAATCCTGCCAGTGTCGGCAGTTCCGTTTTCATTCTTTCCCGGAATGCATTCAGTTCCGGTATGGTCATATCCATGCCACGGATGATCCGCACGATCTCCAGGTTTTCCGCCTCTGTTTTTGCCGCTTCCGCAGCCTTAAACCGCTTCAGGTCTGCTTCATACCGTGCCCTGGACGCCTCCATTTTTTCCTTTGCCTTTTCATAATCGGCAACTGCTTTTTCAAGGCTTTTCATACTGCTCCTTTCCGGGCGGCATGACCACCGCCCTTTTTTACCATCTTCCAAATCCATAAAAATGGCTCTGCCAGTAGGATGAATAAATGGATGTGTACTGTACCGGATGCCCGCAGTGGATCATCTGCCCGCCGCCTACATAGATACCGATATGCGTTACCGGCACACCTGCATCATAGGTTCCGGTGAAGAAGATCAAATCTCCCGGCTGGACATCGGACTCTGATACCGGTGTACAGATATCATAAAGCCCCTGGGCAGTCAGCCTTCCGGTATTCCTTACCCCTGAATTAGTCAGGCAGTAGCTTACAAAACCAGAACAGTCAAACCCGCTCGGCGAATATCCGCCCCATACATACGGGGTTCCCAGATATCTGGCTGCTTCCTGCAGAAGCCTCTGTGCTGCTTCACTGGTGTACTCATTTCCACCAAAGATCGTCCCTTCCCCTGTTTCCAGATAAAAAATCGGGTTCATCCGTTCCCCGTTTTTCAGAAGTTCAACGTGGAGATGGCTTCCTGTGGAATTGCCGGTATTTCCTGCAAGACCTATCACATCCCCTTTGGTAATGGCAGCCCCGGAAGACACGCTTCTGCTTTTCAGATGTGCATACCGCAGTTCATAGCCTTTACTGTCTTTGATCACCACATAATTGCCATAGCTGTCATTATAGGCAGAGGTTGTTACCGTACCGGTCAGCCCTGCCAGTACTTCCGTACCTTCCGGCACTCCGATATCCACTCCATTGTGGAGCTGGTTGGCACCGGAGATTGGATGGATCCGGTATCCATAATAGCTGCTCACGTTGTAATACCAGTTGAAATCAAATGGCGTCCCGAACATCTGCAGGTTGCCTTTTGTTTCATTGTAGGCTGAAAACAGTTCCCTCTGGAAAATCCCCAGACGGCTCTGGCAGATGCCCGTCAGGCTGCTGGAATTTAAGGTCACATTCAGCACATCCACATCCCTGGTCCTTGTCACTTCAACCTCCCGGCTTCCATTCGCATCCGCAAGGAAGCATTCCCAGGTCTGGTGCCCATGTGCGGATGCCGCCGAGTGGCTGTCATAATACACATCAAACTGGACACCGTAACGGGCAAATGCCCCGGTGTCTTCTACCGTGTATTCCACACCATTCATGACCACTTTTGTCCCCATTGGAACAAACGGGTTGGACGCATCTACCGCAAGGGTATGGTTCGCTGTCGGGTATACCCCGGATGCCGTCGGTCCTCCTGACCAGATGCCGCAGCAAATCGGGCAGTTGCAGTAACCGCTCGTCACAACATTTCCAAGGGATTCCCCTACCCGGACTGTCGTTGTCTCTGTCACCGTCTCATTCACAGCTTCTGTCTCCAACTGATACTGGAGTGCAAACAGCCTGTCCAGTTCCGGCTTAACCTGTTCAAAGGTAAACTCTTCATATTTGGCAGACAGGTAGCTGATCAGAACAAACGGGTCATGCTCGATTGGTCCGATATTGTACCGGTATTCGTCATGCCCCGGCTCTTCCGCTTCCATCTGGTTGATTCTCTCCTGCAAGTTTGCTTCCAGCTGTGTGTAGTAAAGGTCTGCCTGCCGGATTGCCTCATCCGAAGAGATATAACTGGTTCCGGTATAATTGATCAGGCTCTGCATAAATGCCGAGGAACAGGACGTTACGCTGGTCATGATGAGGAACATCATCCCGATCAGGGCTGCGATGCTGATATAAACCTTCCGGTGTTCCTTGAAAAAGTTGGTAACTTTGCCGCCGATCTTCTTGATATAGTCAATCGTGCCGACCGCTGCAGTCCCCATTGCCTGCTCACTCTGTTTTGCTTTGGCATATTCTTTTTTGATCCGTTGTTTCTGGATCAGCTTCTTCAAATAAGACCGTTCCTGATTTACGGAAGATTCTGCCGCAGCCTGCGCTGTTTTCTTTGCCTGATAAGCACTCGCCCGGTTTTTTCTCCGGTTCCGCCTTCTGGCACTTTGCCATTCCAGATGGTAAAGCCCCTCTGAACCTTCAGCTAAACTGTTTGCACCTTCCACCGCAGCATTGCCATCATCATTTTTTCTGACCTGGCGGTGGACAGATACTGCCACAGCGGTGCCTGCCTTTTTAACAAGGGAAGCATCTTTTGAGCTTTCCCCTTCAAATTTCAGCCGGATTTTCTTTTTCGCTCCCGCATTTTCTGCATTTTCCTGATAGACCTTTTCTTTCATGGAATGCTTCTTTGGTGCGTTTTTCTTTTCTGCCTCCGTGTGGGCAAGCTTCTGATTCCGCTTCTTCTGGGCATCATGGCGGAAATTTACCCCGTCCGCATCCATCCGGTTCAGTTTAGCGGAAGAATCGCCATCCCTGACTGCCTCCGCCGTCTCCTCATAAGCAAACTTCAGCCTCTGCTTCTGCCCCGGCTTTTTACTTCCTCCGGTCTGTTTCTTTCTCGCATCTCCCCTTGACTGGGCAAGATCTGTATGCTTCTCCTGAAGTTTCCCACTGCCGTTTTTCTTCTCTTCCAATGACAGTTTGGAACCGGCACTGCCCTCTGCCTGTTCCCGGATCATTTTCCGGGCTTTTGCCTTATCTACTGTCTGTGCCTTTGCCGGTGCATCCCTGGAATTCTGTACAGAATGCCTGGCCGGATCCGTACTGTCCTCTTTCGCCCCTCTTCGGTTGGAAAGATCCAGCCCTTTTCCGATATCCTTTTTTGACATCTGCACATCCCGGGTACAGCTGCTGACACGAACAGTGGATTTATCTGCCAGGTTTTCTTCCACCAGACCATCCTTTGTCATCTTCTGGACGGTTTTCTCCCTGACTTTCATTCTCTGTTCTGCTGTCGCCCCGCAAAATAAAGTTCCTGTCTCTTGCACAAAAACAGCGAATTATTATATCAGTTCCATAATGATGT
>NZ_CAXSVO010000060.1:0-7375 GCF_964240875.1 Ruminococcus sp. 5_1_39BFAA
CCCTTTAAATGGACTTATAAAGGTATACCTTTGACGGTTTGATATTGCTTAATTATTAATGCAATGCTGTACTAGATCTGATGATAATTATCTAAGATTATGTGAATATGTAAAAGGTTTTTATGATTATTTTGTGTATCCACATTTTTGTAGGGATAATAGGAATATAACTTCATTTTATGATTACACAAGGTACATTAGAGACATTAATAATTGGGGCTCAAGGAATAAGCAAGAATTTGTATATTCTTTAATGAAACAGGAATTTGATAATGCATGCAATATTTATACAAGAGTTTTTTTTGATTTGAGAAGAAATGAAATTTTGATTCCGGGATATATCGTAAAAACAAGATTTTTCGAAGAACCGCGTATTAGAAAAATGCCATCTCCAAAATCTCAGAATGCAATTTATTATATGTATCACATGCAACATGGTAAGAATATTTTAGAAATTGATAATGATGAGGATTTGCTAAGATGGAACAGAATTGCTGCTTATCAAAAATTATTCGGTGCAAATATTCCGTATTGTCCTTATTGTGGGAATAGGTTGAGAATGGTAGAGGTTACAGGACAAAATAGTAAATTCCTTTATGTATGTGATTCTTGCCCCAGAGAGCACAAATGGATGGAAATGACAGATATTTACAGAACCAATATGTAGGAAGGATTAGTACATGGAAAATTTATCAAAAAAGAGAAGGGATGAAATGATAGCCTTCTTAGAGCTGCTTAAGAAACAACATTCGGATGATGATTCGTTAATAGCGATTAATAGGATTGAAAAGGAATTGACCTCAAAGAAATATGGTTTGGTGTGGGAGGAACATCAGGAAGAAGTTGATAAGAAAATGGAAACGCATATTCCTGTATTTTCAGAGATTCCGGAATATGAATTGATTGAAGATGAATATAATACATCTTTTAACTTTCTTTTAGAAGGCGACAATTTACATTCTTTAAAATTATTAGAAAAAACTCACAAGGGGAAAGTGGATGTTATTTATATAGATCCCCCATACAATACAGGAAATAAAGATTTTATATATAATGATGAATTTGTGGGGCGAGAAGATTCGTTTAGACATTCGACATGGCTTTCTTTTCTTTCAGAAAGGTTGCGAATTGCCCATAAATTGCTTTCTCCAGATGGATTGATTTTTGTGTCTATTGATGATAATGAACAAGCACAATTAAAACTCTTGATGGATGAGATTTTTTCAGAAGATAACTTCATTATATGTATGCCAAGAATTACCAAAAAAAGTGGAAAGACAACGTCTGCATATGCGAAGAATCATGACTATATTTTGGTTTATACAAAAAGAGAACAAGACATCTTTGTTATGGAAGAGCATGTAGATGAGGCGTTTAAATATGAAGATGAGTATGTTAGGGAACGGGGAAAATACAAACTAAATCAAACTTTAGATTATGATAGTTTGTCATATAGTTCTTCGCTTGACTATCCACTGGAAATCGAGGGAGAAATATTCTATCCAGGCAGCAGTAAAGAATTGTGGGAAGAAAGACAGAAGGGAAACCATAGACGTGCTGATTGGGCATGGAGATGGAGCAAAAAACTCTTTCAATTTGGATATGATAATGGATTTGTTGTTATAAAGAGGAAAAAGGATGGCTCTGCAAGAATATACACAAAAACATATCTGAACGCAAAAATTGGAAAGGATAGCAATGGCAATTTTGTCATTGAATATAACAAAAGAGTTAAGGCGACCAGCTCATTAGAATATATTGATAATAAATACTCGAATGACAATGCAAAGAAAGATCTTTCCCTATTTGGATTAGGCGATAAATTTGATTATTCTAAACCGGTAGAGCTTATTAAAAAGCTGGTAAAAGCATATTATAAAAATGATGCATTGATATTAGATTTTTTCGCCGGATCGGGAACAACTGCACAAGCGGTGCTAGAACTAAATGAAGAAGATGGGGGCTCTCGCAGATTTATTGTCTGCACAAATAATGAAAATAATATTTGCCAGGAAGTTACTTATCAGAGAATAAAGACTGTTTTGACTGGAAGAATGGCATCTGGTTGCGAATACAAAAAAAGAGTAAAAGGTAATTTGAAGTACTATAGAACAGATTTTGTAGACAAAAATTCTGATGAATTGGTAGATGAATTGCTTGAACATATAGTAGAGATGATTCAGTTGGAATACGGAGTAAGTATTAATAATTCTCAGTATCTAATTGTCATGGATGATGACGAAATGGATGATTTAGAGACGAATTATAATTCTTATAAGAATTTGAAAGCAGTGTTCTTAAATCAAGATGTATTGCTGTCTACTTCACAGGAACGAATGCTCCAGAATGTTGATACATTTATAATTCCGGACTATTACTTTGATTTCGAACTAAGGGAGGCTGGAGAATTATGGTAAATGGAATAATGGATTTTGAATTCCAGGATAATTGCGTTGAGTTCCTGATTGACAAGACATTGGATCCTGCAAGTAAGCAGGTTATCACAGTCAAAGCACCTACGGGGGCTGGTAAAACTGTCATGCTCATTAAATATGTAGATGAGTATCTTAAGAATACAAGTGGAAATACCGCTTTTGTATGGCTATGCCCAGGTAAAGGTGATCTTGAACAACAGAGTATGGATAAGATGAGTGAGCTTACTCCACAGAGAGATACTAGGAATCTCTTGTATTCTATGCTTATGGGCTTTGAAGGAGGTAGTGTTACTTTTATCAACTGGGAACTTGTTACTAAGAAGGGAAACACTGCACTTAAAGATGGTGAAAAAGCAAACTTGTTTGAAACGATTGCCGCTGCCCATAGGGATGGAATTCAATTTGTTGTTATTATCGATGAAGAACATCTCAATAATACGAAGAAGGCGGATGATATTATTAGAGCATTTGCTGCAAAGAATATTATTCGTGTGTCTGCAACAGCGCAGAAGGTAGCACATCATGAATACTATGAAATTCCGGAAGATGAGGTTATCAATGCAGGACTTATTACACGGGCAATCTATGTAAATGAAGGCGTTGATGAGAAAAAACAGATCACAAATGATTATGAGTACCTTCTTGAGTTGGCTGACGAAAAGAGAAAAGAAATTCAGGCTGGATATGATGCAATCAAAACAAAGATTAGGCCACTTGTGCTTATTCAGTTTCCGATGGGACAACCAGAAACGATTGCAGGTGTAGAAGCCAAGCTTGAAAGTATGGGATATACCTACGATAATGGCATGGTTTCAATTTGGATGAGTGATATAAAGAGAAATATTGATGATCTTACAGGAAATGATGGTTCACCAGCATTTCTTTTAATGAAACAGGCCATTTCTACCGGATGGGATTGCCCGAGAGCAAAGATTCTTGTAAAGCTTCGCGAGGGCGGTAGTGAAGATTTTCAGATTCAGACAATTGGTCGAATTAGACGTATGCCTGAAAAAAAGCACTATGGATTGAACACGCTTGATTATTGTTATATCTATACATTAGATAGCCATTACAAGATGGGGCTTATGTCATCAATGGATAAGGCTTACCAGGTTAGGAGATTATTTGTGCGTGATGAGGCAAAAGATTTTGTTCTAACCAAGGAACTTCGAAATCTTGACTTTGACGGACTTGGAGAGAGAGAAACGTTAGAAAAAGTATATGAGTATTTTAAAAAGAAGTATAGTCTTGGAAGTGATATGCGTATAAATCGGGAGAATCTTGAGGCTTGCGGATACAATTTTGATCATGAAATAGATAGTAAGATACTACAAGGTATATTCCGAACAACTGAAGAATTAGCTTCAGGAGTAGGAAAGAACAATGTAACAATCAAAACTGCAGTAAATACTCATTCTCATGGTATTTATTTGTTGCATTCCGTTGATGAGATTAAGAAGGTTACAGGCTTGCAATCGCAGAAGGTGAAGAATATTCTTCGTAGAATGTTCAGCAAAGGGAAGAAAACAAAGTACAAATTCGTTGCATTGGAAAATTCAGATTTCTATGCATTTATCATTAATAATGTTAAGCAGTTGAAGATTGACTTTAAAGGATGCACTGCTCAGATGGGCGGAAGACAGATGTCATTCGTTCTTGAGCCAAAGCAGGCGGAGTTTTCTATTCCAGAGATGGAAATATATAAGTATAGCGAAGTGAAGAAACGACAGCTTATGCGTTTGAATGCCTATCTGGAATATACCAATGAATTTATTACTGACAAGACTCGAAGTATGCCAGAGAGATTATTTGAAAGATATTGTGAAACAAGACCGGATAGAATTGAGTGGGTATATAAAAACGGTGATACAGGGCAGCAATATTTATCAATAGTATATCTGGACGGTTTCTTAAAGCAGTGGCTGTTTTATCCGGATTATATAGTTAAAACGAATGATGGTCAGGTTTGGTTGATAGAGACAAAAGGTGGAGAAGTAGCTGGGCATAGTAAGAATATTGATATTCAAGTAGAAAATAAATTCATTGCTTTCAAACAGTATGCCGAAAAGTACAAGCTTAATTTTGGTTTTGTGAGAGACATTAATGAGGATTTATTTATCAATAATACAGAATATCACGAGGATATGTCTCATGATAGTTGGAGGCCACTTAGTGATTTACTTTGATTTTCAATAAGGGGTGGAAATAATAAATTGGGGGTATGATTGTTGCAGACATTATATATATTCGGCAATGGTTTTGATATAGCACATGGAATAAGAACGCCATATGCAGCTTTTAGAGAATTTTTGAAAGAGAATCATGAGTCTTTTTTAACTACTTTCGAAAGTATGTATAATATTCAACCCTTAGATGATACGGAACCCTGGTATACGAAAGAGGCTCAAGAAAGATGGGATAAGTCGGTTATTAATGATTTGTGGTGGAGTTTTGAAGAAAAAATAGGGCATCCGGATGTTGAGGGAATGTATGATTCTGCTTATTCTATGGTAGATACAATGCCTATGGAGGGCATAATTGATACTATGAATGTATACTGGAGGGAACAATACAGATTTGTAGATAAACTCCAAAAGTACGTATTAGAATGGTTACAAACTATTGATACATCCCAAGCTATGTGTAAAAAAGATAGTCTCATTAATAACAGAAATGATCTGTTTATGAGTTTTAATTACACAGATACTCTTGAAAAGGTTTATGGCATAAAAGACGTACTTCATCTGCATGGAGGTATCCCATCATGTTGTGAAATAGCCCCTATAATGGGACATGGAAATAAGTACATAATTGATTTATATCGCAGGAAAGCAAAAGAGGCGCAGGAGGAATATGTTGAATGGTATGAAAGCATATGTAATGCAATTGCTGATTTTTGTGAGTCGTTGTATAAGGATACGGATGCGATAATAAGTGAGAATGATGATTTCTTTTCAGCTTTGAGGGATGTTAATCAAGTTGTATGTCTGGGATTGTCTTTTGGAGATGTTGATGTTCCATACCTTGATAGAATTGAATATGAAGTTCGTCCAGAAACAAAATGGTTGGTTTACTATCATAGTGATGAGGATCTTAAGCGCCTGAAAAGCGTTTTTGGAATTACGGGTATTTCAAGAAAGTTTGAAGTATACTTTCGTAAAAGTGATAACTTCTGGGACAGGTGAAAGTAGGTGACTTCTTTGGAATTAATAGATGAGATTGAAGAACTAATTATGATGCATCAGGAAGGTCCTTATTGGGATTTCAAGCGGGAGTGGTATGATGATAGTAAGGATGGAGATCTGCTTATTGATATAATTTGTATGGCTAATAATCTGGTGGATAGAGATGCGTATATTATTATTGGTGTCAACGAAGAATGTGATTATGCTATACAGGATGTGTCACAGGATGCAAATCGTAGAAATACTCAGATGCTTACGGATTTTATCAGAGGTAAGAAATTTGCAGGTGATTTTCGCCCGGTTGTTACTGTGGAGCAAGTACACTTGGATGGTGGACTGGTAGATGTTATTGTGGTTCATAATAGTATAAATACACCATATTACTTAAAAGAAAAGTATAAGGGAATATTTGCTAATAATATTTATGTAAGGCTTCAAGATAGTAATACACCCGTTGATAAATCTGCAGATTTTCATCATGCTGAGTATCTTTGGAAGAAAAGGTTTGGAATGCTGCTTTCACCAATTGAAAAAGTGAAGTTGTATTTGAAGCATCCTGAACATTGGGCAAATAGTCCATCAAGCGAAGATAAGAAATACTATAAGTATGCTCCGGAATTTACGATTGATCATACTTATGAGCCGGAGGATGACAGGACTGGTTATGAGTACTATTTGTTTGCACAGACCGATTCAAGACCGCATTGGAGTGAAATAAGAATATGTTATCACCAGACTGTTCTGGCAGAGCTTGGTGGTGTGATTCTTGATGGCGGGAGGTATTTTACAGCAACACCGGATAGAGATGGAATATCGCTTACAGAATATCATAACTGGGATGTGCCGTATCGTTATATGGTAAAAGGAAGGCTAAATCATTTGGTGCATGAATTTTATTATGTAGATGATGGTGATGAAGCGCGGCATTCACATAATGAGTATGAAGGGTGTATTTTAATATTTGAGGATGAAAAAGAGCATCAGCGATTCAGGATATATGTCAGAGAAAATTGGTATAGAAAAGATGCATTTGCAAATGATATATGGATTCCTCATATGGAACAACTACCAGGTTATAATATGGATGCATTTCGCGAAGAGTATCTGAACATGCAGATTCTTAGAAAGATGCTTGAAGAGTTTAGAAAAAATGATAATACAAAGAATTGATGTATTAAGCGGCCTCTGGCAAATATGATATGCTCCCTTTTAGGGAGACAAGTGAAATAATAAAACTTGCTGCTTGAAAGGGGGCATTTTTATTGGAAAGAAAAGTAAGAATTAGTCCAGACCAGCAAATTAATGTGGTGAGAGCCTATCTGGAAGGAGATGAATCGTAAGCGCTTAATTTTCAGGTATTACCAGAAAAATATCCGACTACTTTTCAGCAGTCGGAGTACCTTGACAATTCACATATAATTGATTATTCGTTGGAGTTTTCTACCAGTCGTTTGAGTTCCGCCTTGACATCTTCATTCCATGGAGCCAGCTGATCCAGCTCCTCGTCACTCATACTATCATTAGGCTGTTTCTCAAGTAGATAAGTCAGATAGTGATAGACGTTTACTCCATTTGCCTTTGCCATTTCTACCATAGTATAAACAATGGCACTGGCCTGTGCACCGTTCGGAGTATCACAGAACAGCCAGTTTTTACGGTTATGTTCTACAGAGCATAACCGCAATTATGCTGTGAGCAGAATTATGTTCTGTAGTGCCGCATAATCCTTTGAATTCACTACACGGTACTGTTTTT
>NZ_CAXSVO010000061.1:0-7111 GCF_964240875.1 Ruminococcus sp. 5_1_39BFAA
GAGACATCATTATGGAACTGATATAATAATTCGCTGTTTTTGTGCAAGAGACAGGAACTTTATTTTGCGGGGCGACAAATGAAGGTGGCGTACCGATGCCAGTGCAAAGCGTCGTTGAGGGGGCAAAGCTCGCTGCGTTCATTGACGATGCGGTGGCGGATTGCATAAGTAGGCAGCGGCAAGGAGTGAGCCAGGATCAAATGGATGCTTTACGCCGCATTGAGGGAAAAGTGTTCATTCAGGGCATGAGCGTGGATGTCATTCAGTTTGTTGCTGATGCGTATCGGTGCTTGAAGTATTGAGAGACGCATACAGTTGTGCGGAAGTAAAAAAGTAAAAAAATATTTTACAACACCAGTTGATATTCTTGAGGAGATAGCGTATAATATAGATGTGAAGGGAGGCGTTAAAATGAAGTTTGATGATTTGTTTGAGCAACGTAGCCTTGTTGCAAGAAAGCTAAAAGACTGTATCAGAGAACGCGGATATACAAAAGTATCTTTTGCAAAGAAGGCGGATATTTCGCGCCCTACATTGGATAAGCTATTGAATGGCAGCATTGAAAACAAAAGTACTTTCGATAAACACCTTCAAAAAGTACTGTCCGTTTTAAATCTCTCTGTGGATGAACTGATATTTTTTGACCCAGCGCCTAAATCTGTCGATGTTGTATACTCCCAGAATGCACCTAGTGATTATCAGATGAGTGAAAAAGCTAAAAAACAGTACGGGCTACTTATGGACATTCTTGATCTGTGTGAGATTTATTACTGAGAGGTGCAGCTATGAGTGAGAGAATTGTAGCAGGTAATCTCGATGAGGTAATAAGCAAGAATATCCAAATCCGTGATGAAATGAGAGAAAAAACTCTCCTGATACGTACAAACTGGAACAGGATGCTGATTAGTTCATCGGATCAGTTGGCAATGCAGATATTGAAGTCTTATGGTCTTATTCAAGTGCCACTTGATAATCAATACTGGAGTGGAGCGATTTTTGTTAAGGACGGGAAGCGAATCCCGGTAATTAACACAGCTTTGCCGCGTGCCAACCAATACTTTACGGCGTGGCATGAAATTTATCATTTGATTTTCGATGATGTATCGTTCAGCCATGTTATAGAGACAGAAACGATAATGGAAGAGCGTAAGGCAGAATATTTTGCGTCTCTTATGCTATTGGGTAATCTGTTGCCATACTACACGGAATTGTCCGACATGGAATTTTTGCCAAAGATTTTCCATTGTATGGATGCGTTTAGAGCTCCATATAAGGCGGTATTGATTGCTTTATATGAAAGTGCTGTCCTAAATGAAAACTATACTTTGATGGGATTAATCAAAGAGAACTTTGATAATTCTTTTATAGATTTGGCAGATCGTTTTCGTGAGTTAGGGCTTGATGACAGTCTTGTAAAGGCTTCGTATGTGGTGAATGTTGGAACACTTCAAGCAAAGATTCAGGAAAGGATTAAGAAGAACCCTGAATTGAATTACAACTACGACAATGCCTCATTTCTGAAAAGTATTGTGAGAGAAATCAATTTAGTGATGGGGGACAAGAATGCTTAACATACCAACATTTCATCAGTACAATGGAGAAACAAAAATCGCCCTCATGGATAATTCTGCTGTTGCGTTTATGGAGCAGATGGAACGCAACGGTATTTCAGCGAAGGAACTGCTTCGTGGATATGACGCAGTATTTATTCCTAGATGGGTAATAGAAGAAGTAAGTGACTCTTCTTATCGCAGTGAATATATTAATAGCCTAATTGATGATGGATTTCCAATTTACTCAATTGCCGAAGAAAGCTATTCAGAACTGGCGAATGGCGAGGAAGGAAATCTTTACAGAATTGTTTACGCTGCGGTATCCACGCTCGGAGCGTTAAAGAGCTATATGAGACGATATGTGCAAAAGGAAGATCCCATTGACATGTCGGCTTACAGTGATTGGATTTCGGAAATGTATCGAAATTGGCCCCTGTCCGATACAAATACAGAGAATGGGCGCACGAAGAAGAAAAATGCTGGAGAAATATCGCTGACTATTTTGGCTGAGGTGTTTTCTTGGTACTATCCAGACGCGGAGTTGATTACGGTATATACTCAGGATAGGGATGCCTTTGATTATCAAATGTCCGCTCATAGGCAACTAAAAGAGGTGTTCCGCGAGAGGACTTCAGTTGATGTAAGCTACAAGTCCAATGATTTTCTTCTATATCAGATGTATCGAAACGGAACGATAACGCGAGATAAGATCAATGATGTCAGGAAAGATGAAAGAGTAGTTACATATACCAAGAGACGACCGGATCAGGCTGTAGCATTGGCTTCAAAGAAGCTAAATAACCGTCAATTTATCGATTTGCTAGAAGATGAGAGCGTTCAAATTATCTTCTGAACCGGCAAGATGATGAAATGACTAATAGTAAAATACCTGCCCGCTGGCGCACTGTGTAAATCCTACATGGTACGCTGGCGGGCTTCTTTTTTTGCCCTTTTCTGCACTGATTTACACTGCGCCGCCCCGATCTGAACCGAGTTTCTACCTATTATAATACACAGTTTGGCGCAGCTGTCAATCCGGTCAGCTATGGAAAAGTGAGCTTAATCACTTATTCCGGGTGGAACCCTGGCTTTGAAAAGTGAGCTTAATCACTTTTTTTCAAGCTCTCCAACCAAAGAAATAAGTGAGCTTAATCACTTTTTGCACACAGAGGCAGAAAACGGGAGGGTGTAAAAAGCTCACTTTTTTCTCGGAATTGCCCAAGAGCTGAAAGTGATTTTACTCACTTACGGAGTTTCCATATGACCGCAGGGAAAAGTGATTGTAATCACTCTGACAATCCACACTGCGCCGCCCTGTGAGCAGGCAAAAAAATACGCAATATCTACATTTTTCGTTTCTGCACTATGTGTTTTTCGTTTCCCCACCGAAAGGAAAAGTGATTAAAATCACTTACGCATCAAGGCGCTTTCCAGCAAGTGATTATAATCACTTTGCTTTTAATGAGCTTCTCATAAATAAGTGAGCTTTTTACAACCTCCGGGGTGTAGACCTCATTTTCGCATAAGTGATTAAAATCACTCTGTCAGCAGGGAAGTGATTTTAATCACTTTTTTCTGTATAAGTGAGCTTTTTACAACCTGAGATGAAATCGACTGAAAATTTAGGGTACACCTCTAAAACAGTAAAAGCCCCTTTTATGGGACTATTTTTGTTGCTCTGAAAGCCTCTTAAAAATCAATATATAGTGGATAAAAAAGAATTATATGATACTACATATTGTGCCTTATGAGCTTTTGACACCTTGATAAATCTATCTTTCCGGGCGGCTTGCTCTCATTGAATGTCTATGCGAATTTTTCGGTTTAGTTTGATGGGGTATCGTGACAGAAATTATCATTGGTACTGGCAGTTAGATTCTATTATGCAAACGAAATTTATTGCAGACGATTGGCGGTGCTGATAATTACACTTTTACACGAAACTTCGGGTGACATTGAAATTCGAGTTTGTGCCAATAGGTTAAGTAAAGAAAATGCGCCATAAGCGCGATTCATCACGTGAGGGCAGAGTATACAAAGAAGATTTGTGCAACGACTTGTAGAACTCCGTCAAGAGAACTGTTTCGATATTAATAGGTGTTTAAAAGGAGATAAGAGAAAATGTACGATTATTTGGTAGTTGGTTCTGGGTTGTTTGGTGCTGTATTTGCACATGAGGTAAAAACCGCGGGCAAATCTGTTCTTGTTATAGATAAGCGACCTAATATTGCTGGAAATGTTTATACGGAGAATGTTGAAGGAATTAATTTTCACAAATATGGCGCTCATATTTTCCATACCAACAATACTAAAGTTTGGAATTACATTACGCAATTTGCAAACTTCAATCGTTTTACTAATTCTCCAGTAGCTAATTATAAAGGTGAGCTTTACTCTATGCCATTCAATATGTATACATTCAATAAGATGTGGGGAGTAGTTACGCCAGAAGAGGCAGCTGCAAAGATTGAAGAACAGAAGAAAGGGATTACTGGAGAACCTCAAAATTTGGAAGAGCAGGCTATTTCTTTAGTTGGTCGTGATATCTATGAAAAATTGGTAAAAGGATATACAGAGAAGCAATGGGGAAGAGACTGCAAGAATCTTCCTGCCTTCATTATTAAACGCCTTCCTGTCCGTTTGACCTTTGATAATAACTACTTCAATGCTCTTTATCAGGGTATTCCGATAGGCGGATATACAAAGATGGTTGCAAATCTTCTTGATGGAATTGAGGTGAGACTGAATGAGAATTATCTCGCAAAGAAGGCTGAATACGATGTAATAGCTGAAAAAGTAGTGTATACAGGAGCTATTGATGAGTACTTTGACTACTGCTTGGGCAACCTTGAATATCGTTCTGTTCGATTTGAAAATGAAATCTTGGATAAACCAAACTTTCAAGGAAATGCAGTTGTTAATTATACAGACTGTAAAACGGCGTGGACGAGAATTATCGAGCATAAATGGTTTGAATTTGGCAAGGATGAAGATGGCAAGGATTTGCCGAAAACCATTATTTCTCGTGAATATAGCTCTGAGTGGAGACCCGGTGATGAACCGTATTATCCAGTGAATGATGAAAAAAATGGGAAGTTGTATGTAGCTTATAAGGAACTGGCAGATAAGGAAGAGAAGATTATCTTCGGTGGTCGTCTCGGAGAATACAAGTATTATGACATGGATGCAGTTATTGCATCTGCGCTGGAGTGTGTAGAAAGAGAGCTTAAGTAATGGAACACTATACCGTAAAAGTAATTATTGCGACCCATAAGAGGTATCAGATGCCGAAAGACGATATGTATTTGCCCCTTCATGTTGGAGCGGAAGGTAAAACAGATGTTGCAGGTAATGATCTTGATCTTGGATATCTAAAAGATAATACAGGTGACAATATTTCTGCCCTGAATTCATCATTCTGTGAATTAACGGGGCTGTATTGGGCATGGAAAAACATTGATGCTGATTATGTGGGCTTGGTTCATTATAGGAGACATTTTTGCATAAAGAAAAAGGGAAGGAATCTTTTTGACAGTGTGTTGTCTTATCGGGAACTTAGGCCATATCTTGGTAAAGTTAAGGTGTTTACGCCGAATAAGAGAAATTATTATATAGAGACTCTTTATAGCCATTATGCACATACACATTATTCAAATCAATTGGATGAAACCAGAAAAATTATTTATGAGAAATATCCGGACTACATAAAAAGTTACGATGAAGTGATTCAACGTACCTATGGATATATGTTTAATATGATGATTATGGATAGGGAATCCTTGAACGAATACTGTTCATGGTTGTTTGATATTCTTTTCGAACTGAGCAAAAGAATAGAAATACCCGAATTATCGGCATTTCAAGGGAGATTTTATGGGAGAATATCTGAAATCATCTTTAATGTATGGTTGGATTATCAAATGAAGAGTGGAACTTTGAGGAAGAACCAGATAAAGGAAATTCCCTGTATTCATATGGAAAAGATTAATTGGGGAAAAAAGGGAATAGCTTTTCTGAATGCAAAGTTTTTAGGGAAAAAGTATGAGGGAAGTTTTTGAGAATGTTCATGCGTATACAAAAGGAGTAATTTATGAAATTATCCACTGTTTCTACATTCAAAAAGATGAACACAGATGATGAAAGGTATATTCATTTAGAAGGAGAGTTGCTGAGAAAGTATCAGCATTCACTAATTGGTATTGCACAAGATGTTATAAACGTCTGTGAAGAGGAGAATATAACATATCATTTAACAGGTGGAAGTGCATTAGGAGCTGTAAGGCATCATGGATTTATCCCTTGGGATGATGATATGGATATTGATATGCTGGGGAGTGACTTTGATCGATTTGAGAGAGCTTTTCTTAAAAAATTCGGCGATAAGTACTGGGTACACAGCTATAAAACTGTTGGATATGGAATGACAGTGAATCGAGTTCGATTAAAAAATAGTGTATTTAGGGGTAGAGAAGATATCAACAATCAGGAATGCGGTTTTTTCATTGACGTGTTACGTATTGAAAATACATACAACAATAAAGTATTGCGCACACTGCACGGCGTATTGTGTATGGGTATGGGATTGCTGCTTTCTTGTCGCAATTTTTATGATAATCGTATGTTGATGTTGGAACTGGCAAACGATAATCCGCAAGTAAAAAGAGTTTTTAAATTTAAAATTTCACTGGGAAGATTGGTCAGCTTTTTACCAGTTAATACTTGGACGCGGCTGACACAAGCGTGTTATGGTTTATGTAAAAATAACAATTCAGAATATGTGACAGTACCTGCAGGGAGAAATCATTTCTTTGGAGAAATGTATAAGCGAAAAGATTTCGTTGAAACGGCAGAGATGGAGTTCGAGGGCCATATTTGGAAAGTGCCTAAGTGTTACGATGCTTATCTTATACATATGTACGGTAATTATATGAAAATACCGGAGGAAAAAGATCGTGAAGTTCACGTTTTGCTGGAACTCAAATTTCCAGAAGATATAAAATCCGAAGCAAAAGTAAACGATTGAGAGGTGTAGCCACTTACAAAAACTATAAGGAGTGTGAAGACTAAACATGACAAATCATTCATTTATTGAAGGAATAAAATATGGCGTTGCGTCTCTTATAAAATATTCATGGACCGTTTTCGGATTTGTGCTACCCAAGCACAAGAAAATGATTGTGTTTGACAGCTTTGTTGGTAAACAGTATTCCTGCAATCCGCGAGCGCTGTATGAGTATATGCAGAAAAACTTTCGGGAAGATGTGGAGTATGTATGGGCGTTTACAAATCCGGAACAGTTTCAGTTTTTGAAACGGAACAAAAATACCATCATCTGTAGATACCGTTCTTTGAAGCATTTGTATTACTGTTATGTGGCACAGGTCATTGTTTTTAACTTTACACGAACCAACGAAATGCCGACCCGAAAAGGTCAAATGATCGTTCAGACGTGGCATGGAGGCGGTTGCTATAAAAAAGCGGGAGGTAGTGTAAAATAGTTTGTGTTTCTGGTAAAAAATAACTCTTTTTTGGTAAGAATTCAGATATGACAATTCTTA
>NZ_CAXSVO010000062.1:0-6709 GCF_964240875.1 Ruminococcus sp. 5_1_39BFAA
GACATCATTATGGAACTGATATAATAATTCGCTGTTTTTGTGCAAGAGACAGGAACTTTATTTTGCGGGGCGACAAACCGAGCACGTCCAGAACCGCAAACACAAGCGGGATATGGACGGCTTTTTTATTCCATTCGCCATGTTTCGGCCCTACAACGGCTCCGGCTTGCTGTGTGAGGTGCTGGGACTGACACCGGCCCGAAGGATGGCAGACCTGCGAGTTCTGCAGGACTATCTCATGAAGGAAGCCTATGAACATGAGATCGAGATGCTCATGTGTCAGATGCGCCTGCACGAGTTTGCTTTCCACCGGCGCTTCTGTACTGAGGATCGGGCAGAGGAACGGTATACTCGTATAACGGGCGCTGGCGACAAATCCGGTGCGGAGGTGGATGCACCTGAGATGACCGCACCGGACACACGACAGGTCATCCTTAATGCGGTCACATGGCATTACGACTGGATTCAGCGGTACAAAAAGCCCTGTTTCCAGTTCGCCGAGGCGGTCATCGACTGCAAGATGCTGTCGGAGGATAAGCGGGATGCGGTATTGAAACGCCGGGGTGTTAGCCTCGCAGAGCAGGAGCGGCTCATGGCAGAGTTCATCCGGGAAGCCTCCGCAATGCCGGAGCCGAACCGCAAGCTGGTGGACTTCATGTATGAGGCTGCATGGCGCATCCTTTTCGAGTATCGGTATGGTTACCCGCAGGATAAGGTGCCGGCTCCCTGGTATGACGAGGTCAGCAGCACCGACATGACTGAGCACATGAAGCCCACAGAACACGCAGATACGACAGAGCACATGAAGACCGCTGAGACACACGAGGAGGACAGAGATGGGAAATCCAGTTGAAGACTATGTTGATTGCTATCAGAATCTCGCCAACGCAATCATCCTCCTGGCGGTGAAGGATTACAAGACAATACTTCGCTGCCTTATGCGCAACCCTTACAATCAGGATGCGCAGAGGGAAAAGAAGCGTCTGGAACGATTTTTCTTTTCACAATGGTTTGGCGTCCTCACCGACCTTGATCCGAAGCGGCTGATTTCTGGAGTAATGAAGCAGATGCGCATCGAGGAGGAAGAGCGCCGTAAGAGGGCGCAGGAAAAACTTCGCCGGAAAGCGGAGGCAGAGGAGCGGCGGATGATCGATACGCTTTTTCAGCTTCTGCATGAGGTCGGTGCGGTCATCATGCTGGAGGAAATCCGGCACTTGCAGACCGGGTAAGCGTGTTGAACAAAGCAGGTGAGTACAGGAATCGGTCAGAAGGGAGGGCTTAACTATGTTGGCTGATGAAAACAGGCGAGAGGTTTCTGCGAAACACACGCGCTCTGCCGAAGAAACGCAATCTGCCACCGCAGATACGCGCTCTGTCGAAGGAATGCAGGTGGACTATTTGGAAAAGGCCAGAAAGCTGGCCGATTCCTATCATCTGCTGGTGCAGAAGCGGGATGAGCTTCGGCGGCAATATGAGGAATCTAAGTCGTGGTTTTACACCAAGGACGAGATCATCTACAAGCTGTCGCAGGGCGCACACGAGCAGTCCGAGCGCGTTCAGACCAGCGGCACATCCAATCCCGTGGAGCGCACAGTCTTGAACTGTGATAAGGTGCTGGCCTCTATGAACCGTGAGGTTCAGAGCCAGCGCACAGAGCAGTTCCTTGAGCCGTATTACAAGGTCTGCGAAGACATTGAATTATTTGAGGTCGGGCTTCGCAGTCTGCGAGGTCAGACACGATTTGTTGCGGAGCAGCTCTTTGTAGACGGAAAGAAGCAGTCGGAAGTTGTGGGGATGGATGGACAGCCTCTGGGCCGAAGGACTGTGGAGCGGGAAAAAGAAGCGTCGTTGCAAGGAATAGCAGATGTGATGAAGTGGAGGGATAAACGATATGCAGGAAGAAAACACGCTTGATACGAAAGTCGCTTATGCGATAGAGGTGTGCAAGAAATACAGGCGAATCAAGTCCGATGGAAAAAGAGCAGAGGCAGAGTGGAAGAAAAATCTGGAGAGTATTGAAGATGCAAAATATCCCAGAGAGAAAGAGATGTACGAGGAGTATGCCGAGCGCTCACTGTCAGGCTTCAAAGCTTCTATCGAATGGGCGAAGATTGTTGACCGTGCGATACGAATGTTTTCGTCATATGAGGCGCAATGTGTTTTTAGGCAGCATTTCCTTGAGAGTAGGCCTCTCAAAGCCATCATTGGAAAGCAGGGCAAGTACATGTCCCGCACAACGGCAACAAAGTATAAAAAGATTGGCATCGTAGAGTTTGCTAACATCATTTATTCAGACAGGGGCAATCTCGAAAAAATGGAAAGTGTTCTGGAAAATTCTTTTTGAATTGGACATAGTGCGGTCATAATTGAACGCAAGTGAACATTTTTCCGATTTACTGTACATCGGCTTTTTGCTATACTTTATACTGGGAAAGCTGGATAGAGAAGCGCATGAACGCCGGAGCCGTTTACGAGTTCCGGTTTTTTCATGCGCTTTTTCTATTCATGCCTCCGGGTCTCGGAGGAATCATGGGAGGTGAGAACCACATGGGACGAAGTAACAAAAACGCCCGGAGCAGACCGCAAGGGCGAAGAATTCACGTCAACAAGTACATCGACAAAATAGGCCGCACGAAGGACAAACGTGCTTCACGCTTTAAGAACAGTGCGGCAAACTTACCCGGGCAGGTAAGCCTGGAAAACCCCCGCCCGTGGGTAACGGGTCCGCTGCCCAGACGGTATGAGATTTGGTTTGCAAATCTGGGCGACCATTACGGCACTTCGGTGCAAAGCGGCAACCGCCCGGTGCTGGTCATCAGCAATGACGTGGGAAATCAGTATTCCCGGACGGTGACGGTGATCCCGCTGACCACAAAGCTCAAGCGGATGGATATGCCGACGCATATCATTCTGACTGAGGAGGACTGCTGTATGTTCCGGCCGCAGACCTTACAGGATTCGGTTCTGCTGGCGGAACAGATCACCACGATTGCGAAGTCCGCACTGTGCGGCCGACTGTGCCGAGTGACTTCCAGGGAGAGAAAACAGGAGATCGAGCAGGCGGTTGCCGCCCAGCTGGATATGCAGAGGACACACAGTGTCTGCGAGGGCGATAGCTCTTGCGGAGCTGATACCCAGTCCGATGCAGATGCGCAGTCCAATGCAGAGGCGCAGTACGCTGCGGCTCCCCAGAGCGCGGACAACCCTAAACACAAGGAGGAACCAGCATGGTAGATATCAAGAATATCCCGGCATTGCTGAAGACCTCCTGCCGCTTCTGCGTATGGAAGTACGAAAAACGCAATGGCCAGAAAACCAAGATGCCCTACAACCCAGCGAACGGCGACAGGGCAAAGATCAATGACCTGCGCACCTTTGCCGACTTCAAGACCACCCTCGTTGCTTACGCGATGGGCGGATACGACGGCATCGGCGTGGCGGTCGGCAACGGTATCGGTGCCTTTGACATCGACAAGTGCATCCGGGAGGACGGGACGCTGAACGACACAGCGGCGACCGTCCTCTCTATCTTTCCTACGGCTTACGTGGAACGTTCACCGTCCGGCAAGGGACTGCGCGGCTTCTTCTGTGTGCCGGAGGACTATGTGTTCGACAAGACAGTCTACTACATCAACAACCGCAAGGCTGGTCTGGAAGTCTATATGCCCGGCGCGACAAACCGCTTCGTCACCGTGACGGGGGATGTTTACCGCGCAGGCGAACCGGAAGGGGAGATCCCCAACAACGAGACTGCCATGACCACCCTGCTGGACACGCTGATGAAGCGGGCAAAGCCTGTGCAGAACACTCAGATGCGCCACCATTCCTATCTGGATGATGAGGCCGTCATCAAACACGCGGAGGAATCCGCCAGCGGGGAGAAGTTCAAGGCACTCTACGCCGGTGACTGGGAGGAGCTGTACGACAGCCAGTCCGACGCTGACATGGCGCTGCTGGCAATCCTCTCTTTCTGGTGCGGCTGCGATGAAGAACAGATGGATCGCCTTTTCCGTGCGTCCGGCCTCATGAGACCGAAATGGGATCGCAAGCAGGCCGGCACGACCTACGGCGCGATTTCCATCCGCAATGCGGTGAACACGGCATCTTCTGTGTACATCCCGGTCAATGCTCAGGACATCGTGGATGAGGAGTTCGCCAATCTGGACGAGGACAAGACCGTCGAGTTCCAGCCGGATATCTCACGCATCACCCTGACCCTTGAGGAGATGGCTCCGCACTCGAATCCACGCTATGGCAGAGAGGAGATCGGCATGGGCAATGCCTTCGCCGATTACTTCAAGCCCATCGCACGGTACAACAGTGAGCGCGGCATCTGGTATGTCTACGACGGTACCGTCTGGCAGCCGGATATGGAAAACCTCAAGGTGGCAGAGCTGGCAAAGCTGCTGGCGGACAAGCTGTATGTGTTTGCCTTGACTATAACCGAGGAGGATTCGCGCAAGCGTTTCATCGAGAGGGTCAAGAAGCTGCAGCTGCGCAAACACAGAGACACCATGATCAAGGATGCAAAGTCAGTGTTCCCGATCTCGATGAAGTCCTTTGACCGCGACATCTATCTGTTCAACTGCAAGAACGGTACGCTGGATCTGCGCACGATGGAGTTCCGCAGGCATGACCCGGAGGATTATCTCACAAAGGTGTCCCCGGTCATCTACGACCCGGATGCCGAGTGCCCACGCTGGCGAACGTTCATTGACGAGATCATGCAGGGGGACAAAGCACGGTCGAACTATCTCCAGAAGGCCATCGGCTATGCACTGACTGGCGATACCAAGATGGAATGCCTGTTCATCCTGTACGGCCCTACTTCCCGAAACGGCAAAGGCACCACGATGGAGAGCATCCTGCGCATCATGGGCGAGTACGGCAAGAACGCTGACCCGACGATGCTGCAGGCCAAGTTCAACGCCCAGAGCGGTGGTCCTTCTGAGGAGATCGCTCGTCTTGCGGGCGCGAGGTTCGTCAATATCTCCGAGCCGGAGAAGAAAATCACACTGGATGCGGCGCTGACCAAGCGGCTGACCGGCAATGACACGATCACTGCCCGTTATCTGCATGAGAACAGCTTTGAGTTCCGGCCGAACTTCAAAATCTTCATCAACACGAACCATCGTCCGAATATCACAGACCTGACGCTGTTTGAATCCGGCCGAATCAAAATAATCCCTTTTGACCGGCACTTCGAGGAAAACGAGCAGGACAAGGGCTTGAAGCAGTTCTTCGCCGATCCGGAGAATATGTCCGGCATCCTGAACTGGATGCTGGAGGGATACCGGATGTATCGCAGTCAGGGGCTTGCCATGCCCGATTCGGTCAAGCAGGCCACGATGGACTACCAGATGTTTTCGGATAAGATGGGTCAATTCTTTGACGAGAACATCCAGGAGAAGAAGGGCAGTGAGCTTCGCCGAGGTGCTGTCTACAAACGATACCAAGAGTGGTGCCAGGAAAACGGCTACAGGGCAGAAGCCGCGAAGAACCTCAACACCGAGATTGAGAAGCGGTATAGGGTAGAAAAGAAGCGACCTAATGACGGTGTGGGCAGCACAACGCCGATGGTGCTGAACGTTGAATTCGTCATGCCAGAGCAGGTGAAAGAGGAGTTCAAGCCGCAGGATGTTATTCCGTGAGAATACGATGCAGCTTTTTCCGGCAGCATCACACAGCTTGTCTTGTGAGGGCAGAAAAACACAGTCTCCTAGCATACGACCAGCAACATCAGCAACAGACCAGCAACATCAGCAACAGACCAGCAACAGAAAAACCTTGATATCACGGCATTTTTTGAGGTGTTGCTGATGTTGCTACCTGAAACCCTATTTTATTTATATTCTTTTCTTTTATATGTAATTTAGTTTTTACTAGCAACAATAGCAACAAGAAGAAAAGAAAAATAGAGAAATAGGGAAAAAGTATCGTAATATCAAGGATTTCTGGTTGTTGTGGGGCAATCTTTGTGTTCACTGCGCCAGCAACAGACCAGCAACAAGAAATCCTGGCAACAAGAAATCATCAAGAAGAAATGACAACTCAACAACAGGAACTTAGCAGGCAGCCTTTGTGGGAGCCACGATTGTGGGCAACGACACAGTCGGGCAATGGCAAAGGCGGCCTACTTTGTGATTACATGAAAGCGAGGACAAAAAACATGAGTAGAATCATCACCTGTGAGCAGGTCAGCAGTGGCCATCCCGATAAAATCTGCGATCAGATTGCGGATGCTATCGTGACCGACTGCCTTCAGCACGACAAGAACAGCCGTGTGGCGATAGAGTGTATGCTGAAAAATAGCCGGCTTTTCATTGCCGGAGAGCTGACCAGCAAGCACAAGCCCGACTATCACCAACTGGCATATGACGTGCTGCGGCGTATCGGGTACGACCGGCTGGGTGCTGGCGTGGAGCACTGCATGGATATCGGCATTCTGGTATCTGAGCAGTCGCCGGATATTGCGCTGGGCGTGGACAAGGACGGTGCCGGAGACCAGGGAATCATGTACGGCTATGCCACCAACGAGACACCGGAGATGATGCCGCTTCCCTTCATGGTGGTGACCAAGTTTCTGGAGCTTCTGAAAAACCACCCCAGCAAGATGTTCCGAGCAGATGCCAAAGTGTTGGACAGCGAATTGAGAGAGACGCAAACGGCAAATTATTTTTCCGCTTTTCAAATAATCGACCGCGCAGTC
>NZ_CAXSVO010000063.1:0-6271 GCF_964240875.1 Ruminococcus sp. 5_1_39BFAA
AGACATCATTATGGAACTGATATAATAATTCGCTGTTTTTGTGCAAGAGACAGGAACTTTATTTTGCGGGGCGACAATCAAGTTGATATTACCAAAGGAGAGGAACTCGGTATTGTTTTGAACCATGAGGACGGAGTTTATGAACCAGGCGAAATGGTTGAATTCTCAACAAACCTTCCTGAAGGAAGTCTGACATCAGTAGCAGCATTAAAGGTTGAAGCAAATGAGCAGACAGATACAGCAGATTTGTTATATTCAGAAGTGACGTATAATTCATCCAGCGATACTTTTTATTTTGAAATGCCGGAGGATAATATCGCACTTGAGGTAGCCCAGGATTCAGCAGAAGGAGCGGTCATGCTTTTAGCTTCTGATGATGGGAATGATGTACCATGGGATGAGGCTACAGAGATTGATGCGAACACGTATTACTATTATTCAGATGGAAAACTGCATCCGTTTGACAGTGTCATGGGAAGCGGCGGCAATGATTCCTACAAATATATCCGGTATAAAGTGGATGGAAAGACCTATACTGTGAATGCTTATTGTATGCAGCATTCTATGCCTTCTCCGCCAAGCGGAACTACTTATAAAAATATGGTGGAGCTGGATGAGGGAGGCGATGATAAATACCTTAGGAAAGCCCTGTTTTATGGATATGGCGGTCCGGGATGGGGAGATACTTTTAATGGGTATAACATCCAGCAGATCATGCAGAAATATGGATGTGGTTCTGAAACAAGGGCAATGCAGCATTATCTGGTGGACTATCTTTATGATGGAGAGTCGGGATTTGGTGGAGCATTGTCTGACACTGCAAAAAATATGCTGAGAGAGATAAAAACGGCATTAGGTAAAATGCCGGATCCCACTGCACAGGAATTACTTCCAGGACTTTCCGTAACTGCATCCGGAAGAGACACCGAAACATTCACATGGAAAGCAAATGAAGCATTTACTATTACCCTTCATCTGGAAAATGGAGTAACGCTGGTCAATGAAACAACTGGAAAATCTGGTACAGGAAATGTGACAGTAAAGGGTGGGGATAAATTCCATCTGACAGCGACTACAGATGATATCAGTAGTTTGAAAGGCAGCTATGCCATCACATCCAAATATCCTCTGGATTTTCATGCAATGCTTTTAAAACTGCAGAATTCACAGGATATCGGATTCGGATACTATACAGATTCCAGTGATCTGAAATTGACGGTTGATTGGCCGGAGACTGCCCAGATTGATATTGTAAAAAAGGATAGTAAAAGTAATGCAAAGATTGCAGGAGCGGTCTATGGCATTTACAGTGATGAAGCAGGAACAAACCTTATTACCAAAATGCCTGCAACCGATTCTAATGGAGCATCCAGTGTCACGATTGAAAAGACACAGAATACCGTGTACCTGAAAGAGATTTCTGTACCAAACGGATACCGTTTAGATACAAAATCATATGGAATTAACCTGATTGTAGGCGGTGTTACGAAAAAAGAAGTGACGGATGAAGAACAGTTTGCAGACCTGACCGTTTATAAGGAAGGGGAGGTGCTGACCGGTGCTTCTGTCACAGATTCCGGTGTGGTGTTCCAGTACACAAAACAGAGATTGAAAGGCGCTGTTTATAACGTGTATGCCGGAGCGGATATTAAAGCGGCAGATGGAAGGGTTATTTTCCAGAAGGGTGTCCTTGTAAAAGAGGGTCTGACCACCGGTGAGGATGGCAGTGCAACCCTTAAGAACCTGCATCTTGGCACTTACGTTGTAACAGAAATGAAAGCCCCGGCAGATTATGTGTGCAAGGGCGAATCCAAAACCGTTACCTTAAGCTATGCAGGGCAGAACGTGGAAGTGGCAGTAGGAAATGTGACCTTTGCTAATGACCGCCAGAAGGCAAGCGTATCTGTGGTGAAACAGGACGATACCACAAAGAACCCGCTGTCCGGAGGAATCTATGGACTGTATGCGGCTGAGGATATCGCTGATGTATCCGGAAGTGTTGTAGTGAGAAAAGATACCCTGATTGAAAAAGCAGCAACCGGAAACGATGGAAACGCTGTATATCAGGCAGACCTGCCGATCAACCACAGCTATTATGTGAAAGAGCTGCAGGCACCTGAAAACTACTTCCGAAACAGTGAGGATGTATTCTCTTTCAGATTTCAGTACACCAACGATAAACAGGCATCCGTCACATTTACCCATACGTTTGAGAATGAACGTGTCAATGCAACGATTCATCTGGTCAAGAAAGATAAAGAGACCGGAAGGGAAGCACAGGGGGATGCAGCCTTTGAAGGTGCTGTTTACGGAGTGTATGCAAGGGAAAACATTATCCATCCGGATGGAAAGACAGGCATCCTCTATAAAGCAGGAAGCCAGGTGGCAACCATGACGGTTGATAAAAAGGGTGATGCATCGGTAGAAGACCTGTACCTTGGAAAATACTATGTGAAAGAGATCACACCGCCGACCGGATACCTGATCGACGAGGGTGAGTATGACCTGGAATGCAGTTATGAGGGAGACTTTGTAAAGAATGTGGAGCGCAGTACAGAATCCTCGGAACAGGTCATGAAACAGCCGTTCCAGGTAATTAAAGCGGCGAATAACGGAAAGACAGACGCAGACCTGTTAAAAGGTGCCGGATTTACAGCTTATTTAAAGAGCAGCTTAAAGACTAATCCGGACGGCAGCTACGATTTTGCATCTGCCAAACCGGTAGTGCTGACCGCAGATGGAAAAACAGAGATGTTTACCGATGCCAAAGGCTATGCCTGCAGCATCCCGCTTCCGTATGGTACTTACCTTGTAAAAGAAACAACGACACCGAACAATTATAAACCCGTAGATGATTTTATTGTTACCATCAGTGAAAACCATCCGGATGAGCCGCAGATCTGGCGGATCCTTCTGGATGATGAATTTAAAGCAAAGTTAAAAATCGTGAAGAAAGACGATGAAACAAAGAAACCGGTGCTGGTGGCAGGTACAGAATTTAAGATTTATGACCTGGACCATAAGAAATATGTGGAACAGGTTACTACTTACCCGATCACTGTTACCCACAAATCCTATTTCACAGACAGCCAGGGTTATCTGATTCTTCCGAATAATTTAAGTATCGGACATTACCGGATCGAGGAAGTGACAGCCCCGGACGGCTATACCTTAAACCAGAATTATGTGGAGATCGCGGTGGATTCCAATACTGCATACCAGATGGATTCTGTCAGCGGGGATGTGGTGATTGAAGTAGATTACGAAAACCATCCGGTCAAAGGAAAGCTGATTGTTTACAAAAAAGGTGAGATGCTTGCTGGATTTAACAAGGATTTCATTTACGAAGAGCAGTTCCTGAAGGATGCCGTCTTTGAAGTGTATGCGGTGGAGGATATTTACTCCCCGGATTACCAGAAGGACGCAGATGGGAACCGGATTTTAGTCTATGCAAAGGATACACTGGTGACTACGATCACAACCGGTGAGGATGGAATGGCAGTTGCAGAAAACCTTCCGCTTGGTGCTTACCGGGTGGCAGAAAAAACAGCCCCGGAAGGGTTTGTGTTAAATCCGGAAGATTCTGAAGTTGTCTTTGTCTATGAAGGCCAGGATACTCCGGTGGTAGAGCAGGAAGTGACCGTCGGTGATGAGAGACAGAAGGTAGCGGTTACGGTTGAAAAACAGGATGCGGAAAATGGTGCTGTTGTGGCAGGTGCCGTATTTGGTATCTACAACAAAGAAGATATTACCACAGACGGCAAAGTAATCGTTGAGGCAGATACCCTGCTTCAGGAAATGACTTCAGATGAGAAGGGACAGGCAGGCTGTACACTGGATCTTCCGCTTGGAAGTTACTATGTGAAAGAGCTGAAAGCCCCGGCAGGATTCGTTTCCTCCAATGAAGTCTTATACTTTGATGCTTCCTATCAGGGACAGGATGTGGAAACAGTTGTTTTGGAAGCCGTAAAGAAAAACCAGCCGACCACAGTGGAGATCACAAAATCTGACATTACCACAGGAACAGAACTGGATGGTGCAAGCCTGAAAGTGCTGGATAAGGACGGGAATGTTGTGGATGAATGGACTTCCGTTAAGGATGCCCCGCATGTGATCAAACGTCTGGTGGCAGGTGAGACTTACACACTCCGGGAAGAATTTGCACCGTATGGCTACCTGAAAGCAACGGATATCACATTTACAGTTGAGGATAACGGCGACGTCCAGAAGATTGAAATGAAAGATGAAGTGCCGACCGGGCTTCTGATCATCAACAAGAAGGGTGAATTCCTGGATAAAGTAACGCTTTTGGATAACGCAAAAGGCACTGTGGAGCATCTGTTTGAGTATATCACAGGAAGCCTTACCGAAGTTACTTTCAACGTTTATGCTGCAGAAGATATCAAAGCGGCAGATGGTGTCAGCGAGGATTACTTCAAAGCAGATGAACTGGTGGGAACCATTACCACAGATACCAATGGTATTGCACAGCTTGGGGATCTCCCGGTTGGAAAATACTATGTGAAAGAGGCAGAAACTGCCCATGGTTATGTGCTGGATGGGGAACCTAAGTTTGTGGATTTAAGTTACCGTGACCAGGATACCCCGGTGGTAACGTATGATGAAGCATGGCAGAATAACCGCCAGAAAGTCAAAGTGACCGTCCTGAAAAAGGAAAAAGACACGGAACGTGTACTGGCAGGCGGTATCTTCGGATTGTTTACAAGAGAGGATATCAAAAATGCCGGCGGTGATGTTCTGCTGAAAGCAGATACGCTCATTGAGCTTAAGACTACCGATGAAAACGGTCAGATCACTTTTATGGCAGACCTGCCGGTAGACGGAAACTATTATGTGAAAGAGCTGTATGCTCCGGATGGTTTTGTGACCACCAATGAGGAACAGGATTTCACCTTTGAATATGCCGGTGCGGACCAGGCAGAGGTAAGCTATGATTTTACCTTTGAAAATGAGGCAACAATCGTGGAGCTGACAAAATCCGACCTGACAACAGGGGATGAACTCCCGGGTGCCCACCTGAAAGTGACCGATGAGGATGGCAATGTGGTGGATGAATGGGTATCTGCAGAAGAAGCCCATGTAATCAAAGAACTGGTAGTCGGCAAGACCTACACCATGACAGAAACCAAACCTGCAGATGGATATGTAACCGCAGAAAGCATCGAATTTACCATCGAGAATACTGAGGAAATCCAGAAGCATGAAATGAAAGACGATGTGACAAAGGTACAGATCAGCAAGACGGATATCACCGGAGACCAGGAGATCCCGGGTGCGAAGCTGACGATCCTGGACGAAAATGACCAGGTAGTGGAAAGCTGGACTTCCACAGAGGAGCCGCATTATGTGGAGAAGTTGCCGATTGGCAGATACACACTCAGAGAGGAACAGGCACCGAAAGGGTTTATCCTGACAGCAGATGTTTCCTTTGAAGTGAAAGATACCGGTGAGATCCAGACCGTTGTTATGAAGGATGATGCCACAAAAGGTAAAGTGATCCTGAATAAAACAGATAAGGAAACCGGAGAGCCGTTAAAAGGCGTGGAATTTGAACTTCGTGACAGCAAGGGAAAGGTACTGGAGACCTTAAAGACGGATGCTGCCGGTCATGCGGAAAGCATCCTTTATGAGATCGCTGATTACAAAGACGGTAAATATGCCGGTGAGAAGAAATATTATCTGGTGGAAACCAAGACGCTGGATGGATACACACTGGATAAGACCGAGCATGAGGTGGTATTTGCTTACAAAGATGACAGTACACCGATTGTGGAAGTGACTTTTGACCTGACAAATGACAAGCCGGAAGTGCCACAGACAACGGAGGGTACGCCTGGAACACCGTCAGCCGGTAACCCGAAGACCGGGGATGAGACGAATCTCTGGCTTCCGGTGGTACTGCTGGCAGTATCTGTAAGCGGCATTGCCGGACTTCTGGCAGCCAGAAGAAAGAGAAAAAGAAAATAGTAACCTTATATGAGCAGGGAGCCTTAATTCAGGGCTCCCTTTTATCATAGCAAAAATCAGGAAAGGACAGGTAAGGAATATGAAGAAAACAATGAACACAGTGCAGGCAGGGAGAGAGATGCAGGAGAGATCATTCAAGAGAATGATGGCATACCAGAAAAAAGCAGAGCAGGCAGTCAACAAAAAGAGAATGAACCAGCACATGAATAACTTCTCGGGGTTAGCCTAGATCATCCAACTCCCGTTGGATTTTAGGATAAATTACAACTGAATATAGACTTGT
>NZ_CAXSVO010000064.1:0-6196 GCF_964240875.1 Ruminococcus sp. 5_1_39BFAA
GCGCGAACTGCCCATGTCAGTCAAACTTGGAAAAGCACTGGAGGATTATGTGTTGCACGCTCGTCCCATATCTCTAGGATCTCCATTGTATTTCAAATCTGCAAGGCGAATGTTGGAGCCAGCTTCTACAGACAATGTAAGAAGTGTGATCCGGCGGTTATACAGTAAAGTCGGTATTACTGGCTGGCATGTAGGAACTCATGCATTAAGGAGAACTGTAGGATCTCATTTATATAACGCAGGTAATGATCTAAAGACAGTTGCTGATCTGTTAGGGCATACTTCTGTTTCAACAACAAAAGCATATGTGCGGATTGATGTCGAATCACTTCGTGAAGTAGCATCATCATGGCCAGGGAGGAAATCGGTATGAGCAATAAAATCACCTCCTTGGTAACGTCATACTTGGACTATAAACGTGGCCTTGGCTTTCAGATGACAGCCGAAGCTGTATATTTGAATGCTTTTGCCAGATATACGCAGGATATAGGATACACCGGTGCATTAACACGCAAAATAGTCTTCCAATGGTGTGAAAGTGGTGACGATCCATCACTAGTGACGAAAGGGCGCCGATTTGAACCATTAAAGGGACTGGCCGACTATGCGGGCGCCTTTGATCCAGATTCAGAATTACTTCCTAAACTTCCTTATGGTAATCCTCATAAACGTGTACGTCCTCATATTTATACACTGGATGAAACCTGTAGACTGATGGAACAGTGCGATCATCTTTATTCTCCGGACGGAATCCGTTCACTGACAATGAAGACTGCCATTGGACTTCTATGGGCTACAGGACTCAGGACTTCAGAGCTTGTAAATCTAACAATCTCAGATGTTGACTTTACGAACAACCTGCTTAACGTTTGTAGCAGTAAGTTCAACAAGGACAGAATCGTACCGTTACTGCCAGAGGTATCAGATCAGTTAAGATCCTATCGAAGCCAAGTGGAATCCCTTTGCAATAAAGTCCGTCTTGGGAATGAGTTTTTCATAACCACAGGTGGCAAGCCTTTTAAACGAAATGCATTTGAATACGCATTCCAAACGATTCGTGACATCATTGATGTTAGTGATTCTGGATATCCACACGCTCGCCTTTATGACTTTCGGCATACCTTTGCTACCAGAACCATAAAGAACTGGCTTGAGCAGGGAATGGATGTAAATGCAAAGCTTCTCCTCTTATCTACATATATGGGACACATCCATCCGGAAGACACTTACTGGTACTTGTCTTCAACGCCAGAACTGATGAACATAGCTTCTCGAAGATACGAGAACATTTACGGAGGAGATGCCCATGAATAAGAATGATTCGCTCACTGCCGCACTGAAATTTGCCCCTCTTTTGGAGAAATATTTCCTGACATACCTGATAGCACAGAAAAAATCGTCTCCAAGAACAGTTTCCACTTATCGAGACAGTTTCACTCTTTACCTTAGATTTATGGCTTCTGTATACGGCATAGCTCCTGACAGAATCGAGATGAATCATTTTTCATTAGACCATCTTTCGGCATTTGGAACATATCTGGAGACAAGCCGAAACTGTAGCCCATCAACTATTAATCTCAGAATGTCTGCTATAAAGTCATTTTTGAAATATGCTGCGGTAGAGGCGCCAGAATACTCTGGAATTATCCGTAAGTCCTTATCATTACCAGCCAGAAAAGCGGATAAACAGGTGATGTTATTTATCACCAAGAATGAGTATGAATCAATGCTTGAAGTATGCAATAACCCGGATGCATTATCGTTAAGGGATAAGATGATGCTCATGATTTTGTACAACACAGGATGCCGTGTATCGGAACTGGTTAACTTATGCGTGTCTGATATATCTATTGAAACAGATGGGACATCATCTATTCGATTTTTGGGAAAAGGCCGAAAAGAACGCATAACTCCAATATGGAAATCAACAGCTGCATTTATCAACAATTATATCAAGCTGCAGAATTTAAACCGCGACAACCGCCTTTTATCAAACAATCGAAAGGGGAATTTAACACGATCAGGCATCGGACAGCGGATAACCACGATCACAGAAAAAGCTGCGGAACTGTCCCCATCGCTGAACAAGAAAAATGTCACACCCCATACGTTTCGCCATAGTGCTGCAATGAATTTGCTGCAGGCTGGTGTAGATATATCTACAATCGCCATCTGGCTGGGGCACGAAAGCATTGAAACGACTCATAAATATATGGTGGCTGACATTGAGATCAAACGTAAAGCTATGGAGAAACTTGATGAAACATCAAACAGTTCATTCAACTACAAACCGAGCAAGTCCATTCTCGCATTCCTGGCTTCTCTGTAATAATTATGTTCTGTAAAAACAGTGCCGTGTAGTGAATTCAAAGGATTATGCGGCACTACAGAACATAATTCTGCTCACAGCATAATTACGGCCTACTGTAAAGGGGCGGATCGCATTCTCACTGAGATTATTAGAAAAACTACATCTGCCATCTTCCAGATAGGTCATAAGATAGGAGCGGCGGTTTTGGATATAGGTGACTGCCTTATCCATCCGGGATCCCCGGGTAGGTTTCTGCATGTCAAGCCACGACAAAAAGCCCTCAATGACAGGCACTTCTTTTTCAAGGCGTGCTTTTTTGAGAGAATCGAAGGTTGTACTTTTTGCCTTGATCGTTTCTTCCAGACGGAAGAGACGGTCGATATACAGGATACCCTGCACAGCAGGCTGGCCGTAATCCAGGTTTTTCCCTTTCGGGACTGCATCCACCAGGTACCTGCGTATATGTGCCCAACAGGCAGTACGTTTTGCATCCGGCACTTTGTTGTACCCGCTATACCCATCGCACATCAGGTAGCCTTTAAATCCATGCAGGAATTCAACCGCGTTATCCCCGGCGCGGGTTTCCGAGTATTTATAGAGGATGATTGGTACACCGCCATCTTCCCCGCTGCGGAAAAGCCACATATAGGATTTCGACTGGGCCCGGCGCCCCGGTTCATGCAGTACCTGCAGGGGCGTTTCGTCTGCCATTGCGAATTCACGCTCCAGCAGTTTCCGGCGGAAGTATTCATACATCGGACGAAAGAATGCATCTGAATTAAGGATAACCCAGTTTGCCATGGTTGCCCTTGTGATGGATGCACCATACTGTTTCCAGTCTTTTTCCTGACGGCAGTAGGGCAGGCTGTTGCAGAACTTCTGGTACATCACCCATGCAACTGTGCCAGCCGAAGCCATCCCATAGAGCAAATGCGGTTTTCCATCTTTTCCTTTTTTGATAACAGAAAGACTGCGTTTACTGCATTCCGGGCATTCATAGCTGACACTGTAGTATTCGATGACTTTCAGCTTTGCCGGGATAAAGACCAGTTCACGGCGTACAAACTCCTCACCGATCCTTTTCAGCGGGGCATTACAGACCGGGCAGAACCTGTCCTTTTCCGGGATATCCAAATATTCCTTTTTTACAGGCAGACCCTTAAAACGTTCTGCATTTGTTGCGCGGGCTTTCCTCTTTTTTTCGGGAAGCAGTGCAGCCATCTCCTCGGCTTCAGCGGCCGCAGGATCCTGTTCCATTTCAGCTTCGTTGAAAAGGTTCAGCTGTCCCGGAAGATCGGCGGAACGTTTTTCGCTGGAAGTGCCAAAGAGTTTTTTACGGAGAAGTTCCACTTCTTCTTTCAGGTTATCACGCTCCTGTGTAAGGGCTTCCTCCCGTTTATTTCCGGCATCGACAGTTGCCTGAAGAGTTTTTATTAAATTTTTCAGCTCTGTGATCATATCTTTCAGCTCACGCAGCTGGATATCTTTGGAACTGTCTGCCACTGCTTTTTCCTCCTGCTTTTGATATCTCTATTATATCAGAAAACAGACAGTGCTGCCAGTACAACAGGAAAACAGTGCACCCTAAAAAATGCTGAACGTACAGGGAAAACAAGCGGTTTTATTACCTTGCACAGGATGTTTTGATCGCTTTTGGCTGCTCAATATCAATGCCTGACATCAGCCAGTCGAATTCCCTCCATGTGAGGTTCCGGACTTCTGATTTATTTCTTGGCCATCGGTAAGAACCCTGGGCTGTCAGCCTTTTGTAGATCATAACGATCCCGTCAGGTTCTTTTAAGATGGCTTTGATCCTGTCACATCTTCGGCCACAGAAAAGATAAAGTGCGTGGTCGATCTCCATGGAAAACTGATCCTGGATGATCGCACATAATCCATCAATAGATTTGCGCATATCTGTTCTGCCGCAGACGATATAAATGGCATCGACATTTGAGATATCCGCTAACATAATGGCTCCTTCAGCGCATCCATCAGGATCTTCAGAAGGGAAGGATGAACGGTATTGCTCATCCGGATCATCAGTCCTCTGGCTTCGATCTCGATCGTATGTGGATTATCAAGGTACATGGAACTGTTATCTTTATCTGAAACCAGTTCTGCCGGAGGAGTTTCCGGCTCTATAGCGATCTGGACCACATCCTGTTTATGGGATGTAAGATCAAGGGTACTGGCTTTGTTAGCCGATTCTGGGATCTGACAGGCCTTTTTACGCAGGCGTGTGACCGCATTGTAAAAACAGCTGGGAGAGATCCCGTGTTCATTACACCATGCGGCATCAGTAAGCCCGCTCTGTCTGCACTGGATCACCAGTTCCATCCATTCATCCAGAGAACGCCCTGGGGCACGTTTACTGCTCATAATGAAACCTCCAAGTATAGTAATTGACCACTTCCTATCTACGAAGTGGAGTAAAAAACTATTTACTATCAATCATTATGAACTACAAAACGGCAAATGTATAGTTACCCAAGAATTAAGCGCTTACGATGAATCTTTACATGCAATTGCGAAACAATATGGAGTTGCACCTACCTCTTTAAGAAGATGGATATGTAAATATGATTCAATGGGAGTAACAGCTTTTTATCGAACCGGTAATAAGCATTATACCGAGACTGAAAAAGAACAGGCCGTTGTCGATTATCTTTCCGGTAGGGGTTCTCTTAATGAAATTTGTAGGAAATATAAAATTCCTTCTGATTCTCAACTAAGACAATGGATTAAGAAGTATAATAGTCATGAGAAGTTGAAATCTTCCGGAACAGGAGGAACTGTCATCATGACTAAAGGAAGAAAAACCACATTTGAAGAACGAATAGAAATTGCTTCATATTGTATTTCGCATGATCATAATTATGCTGACACCGCTACAAAATTTTCTGTCTCCTATCAGCAGGCACGAAATTATACTATAAAATATGAAAATGGCGGTATTGATGCTTTGCAAGATAATCGTGGCAAACGAAAGCCAGAAGATACTCTTACTGAAATAGAACGACTTCGTGCGGAATTAAAGTTGGAAAAAGCAAAGCGACAAAAAGTCGAAATGGAACTATCATTCCTAAAAAAACTCGACGAAATAGAGAGGAGGTGGGGTTAAGCTTATTGCGATACAAACATATTTATCAGGCTATTAAAGAAGAAAATGAAAAACATGGATATCCTATCAGTACTCTCTGTAAATTAGGAAATGTAAGCAGAGCTGCTTATTATAAATGGTTACATAGGAAAGTTCCATCTAATGAGGCTGAAAATGAGCGTATTGCAGAAACGATTGAAAAAATACATGCAGAATCTCCGGACAAGGGTTACCGAAGAATACGAGATGACTTGGAACGCTATCATGATATAAATGTGAATGACAAACGAGTACTTCGCATTTGTAGGAAAAAGAATATTAAATCAACAATTAAATATTCGAATAACGGATGCACGCGTCAGGCTTCCAACCCACAATTCATAGCAGAAAATATATTGAATCGGGAATTTTACGCTGATGCACCAAATGAAAAATGGCTTACTGATGTTACAGAGTTTAAATATTATACCGAGCTGGAAAAACACAAAATATATTTAAGTGCCATTTTGGATCTTTATGATAGACGAATTGTATCCTATGTGATCAGTGATTCGAATAATAATGCTTTGGTGTTTGATACCTTTAATAAAGCCATTGAAAGTAATCCTAATGCTCATCCATTATGTCATTCTGATAGAGGTTATCAATACACAAGCCGTACTTTTCATGCAAAATTAGAAGCTGCTGGAATGACTCAAAGTATGTCTAGTACAAAATTGCATTAATTTTTGAGTAATATTTCTATGGAAAATATTTCTAATATATGGAATAATTAAAAGAAA
>NZ_CAXSVO010000065.1:0-5096 GCF_964240875.1 Ruminococcus sp. 5_1_39BFAA
TCTTAGGTAATAACCATACACACATTCTATGTATTCCGTATGGCATTCCAATAACCATCCATATTTTCCACCATTCAGCCAGTCCTAAAGATATACAAAAATTATATGCCAACCACGCCCACACCATCAATGATACCATTGGAAATACCGTTTTCGTTAATACATCTCTAAATCTCATTCTTATCATCCACCTTTCTTACTATCACACTTTCACAATCAAATTACCACTAATTATCAAAATTTTTTCCGAAAACACAAAAGAGTTGCCAACGCTTCCACACATTAGCAACTCTCCTTATAGTTCTGTTTAATTATGATGTCTTATTCTTTTCTTTCTCTGCATCTTTGATTCTGTAGTAATCTTCCATATCCAGACTCAGTTTTATATAAGTATCAGGTTTTGATTTTCGGTTGCTCAAGAGGCAAACGGTCTCTACATGTGTTGTCACTAACATAGGAACACACATCCTTTACCTCGTCACTTATATCGGAACACATTTTTTTCACTTTGTCCGCAATACTGGATGTCTTTCCAAAACGCTCCTTTGCATTCCCAATTTCATTCTTAAATCCTGTTTTATATATGAAAGTTATCTTATAGGGATCTTTATTTCCATCTTCATCATAGCCACCAACTATGACTTTTTCAATAATGCTTTCAAATATTCCTCTGTCAAATTCCTCAAGCACTTCATTATGCGATAGTGCTTTTTTGAAATCTGAAATCCTCCTCTGTAATGAACTATTTTCGTCTGACTGTTGACGCAAGTACTCTAACTTTGCCCTCACATTCGTCAGTTCAGTTTTCAAACCTAAGTCTGTTTCCTCATAAATATCTTGTTCTATAACCCCATTTAGGTAATTATCAAGCAACTTTTTCCTCTTTGTGGAAACCTTTTCAACATTTTTCTCCAACTTATGAATCTGATCCTCAACCGAGTTTTCACCAAGTGCCTTCTCGGTACGTTTTAAAAATTCTTCCAAAACATCCTTATTGTCATTACAAAGCATCCGGTAAGACTCAATAAATGCTTCTTCTATCACTTGCTCTGGAATTCCCTTACTGTCCGGACAGAACCTTTTTCCTTCTTTAGTTGACTTGACACACTGCCATATCGTCTTTTTATACTTAGAACTGCTGTGCCATCGTCTGCGTGAAAGATTTGAGCCACAAAATCCACATTCTACCATACAACTAAATGCAAATTGCCGACTGAATTTTTCACGTTTTCCAGGAGTAATATTATGTTTTCGGTTTCCATTTCTGCGATTCCTCATCTCCTGCGCCCGCTCGAATTGTTCTTCAGTGATAATCGGTTCGTGATGATTATGGATATAATATCGATCTTCCTCACCAAGATTATCTAAACGTCTTTTAGAGATTGGATCAACTGTAAAAGTTTTTCCTAATAAAATATCACCTTTATATTTTTCATTATTGATAATTCCCATGACACTGGATGAAGTCCAGGGATTTCCCCGAATTGTCAGATTACCCTGCTCATTCAATTCTCTAGCTATCATAGTGCTGCCTGCGCCCGCCACATATCTATCAAAAATATACCTGACAACCTCAGCACCTTCCTCATTGATTGAGATAGATTTCGTTTCCACATCATAATCATATCCCAAGCATCCCTGAAAACCCACCAGTTCTCCACGTTTCATTTTCATCTTCAAGCCCTTTTTTACATAAGCGGATGTATTTTCAACTTCCTGCTGTGCAACAGAGCTTAAAATAGTCATTAGAAATTCCCCATCCTTCAGTGTGTTGATTTTCTCAACTTCAAAATAGACAGCAATATTTCTCTCTTTCAACATGCGAACATATTTCAATGTATCCAATGTATTTCTTGCAAATCGTGGAAGACTTTTTGCAATAATCATATCAATCTTACCATCCATGCAATCCTGAATCAGCCTTTGAAATTCGTCCCGCTTATCTACTTTTGTACCAGTAATTGCCTTGTCAGCATATATACCCGAAAATATCCAATCTTTATTATTCTGAATCAATTCTGTATAATGCGTAACCATTGAGTTATAGCTTTTTATCTGATCTTCATCATCCGTACTTACCCGGCAGTAAGCCGCAACTCTTAATCGCTCAATCTTTCGTCTGGCAGAACTTTCAAATGGATCATTTGCTTTAATCAGTTCAACTTCCATTTTCGTCTCCCTTCGTTTTTGTATTCCTACCGTAGTGTTGATTTCATTATATTACAACACAGATATATCGTCAAGCAGTAATGTTGGACACAATGCCATAATCTTTCATTAATCTCTTTTGTATTACCTGGTACTCGTTTTCATTAATCAATTTCTTAGAAAGTAATTGCTTTAACATAGATAACTGCATACTATAACGCAGTAATTTCTTCCCATCCATCTAAGTTCCCCTTTCATTATTATTAAAAAGAAATCCTGCAAGCGGCTATCAGGTATAGCCCCATTGGATTTTCACCATCTTCATCAGACCGGACTTCTGCCGGAAGTATCATTATCAAAAACAGCATCTTCGCCACAAAGTACCTATCTCTCTGTTGGGAACAAATAATTGTCGCTCGTACCTTCGCTTCAATGCCCTTAACAGCATTTCCTCGCTTCCAATCCCTCTAACCTCCCGACAATTTGTCGGGAAGTCAGAAGGACAGGTAGTCTTGGCGTATCCATTCCATAGCTCAACTGCTTCATACGTCTTGCAGGATCAACCATATTTAATTTTCAAGGTACGCCGCATCCCAATCTGCTCTACTCCTGAAAGGGAAAAGAGTAGCAAGCTATGAAGTGCAATCGAACAGTAAAGATCAGAGAATTATTTCTCCTATCTCCTATTCGCAGCTTTTCCAGTTCCATAAGGAACCGGATCAAAATCCAGTATCTTTGTAATCAGTTTTGTTTCCAAACGCCGACGCAAAGTCTCATCCACACAGTAATATGCCTGTCCATATTCATCAAATAGCATTCTTGTGGATAGACTGGTTATGTATCCTTCGTAATGCTTCAGCACTACATTGATTGCTTCCACATCACCCTCTGATGCTGCCTGAATAATATGGAAAGGCAGCAATTCAGATTCATCAATCTGTCTTTCATTTTTTCTCATTCGTATTTGCCTCCATAATTTGTTTGAGTAATTCGAGTGAGCGTTTCCGATGTTCATGGATGGTACTGCGTACAAGGTTCATTTCCCTTGCAATTTCCGCATCACTCATATCCATGAAATAAGACAACAGAATGACATTCCGCTTCTTTTCCGTCAGATTTTTTAAGGCTTCCGCAATCAAAGCATCTTTAACTTCAATATCATAACCAAGGACCTGAAAGCGGCATGTTTCCAAATCGTATTCATCCATCGTAAAAAATCTGCTCAACTCCTTCTGCGACAATTCCGACAACATCACTTCGTGCTTTTGCCGATAGGCCAAATGTCTTTGATAATCAACGACTTCGCCTTTTAATGCCAATTTACATATCCGGTCAAACTGATGTCTGACCGTCCATTCTTTCCAGGAAGAAGATTGCTCCATAAGAGTTCACCTCCTTCCCGACCAACTGGTATGAGCGAAATCCTTTATTTCCCTTTCGCTCAATATCCCGATTGGGTATTTGCCCATGTTGGGGTGAAGTCAAAACTTTTTTTAAAAAATTTTGATGTATATAAAAAGCGCCCGAATAGGCTATTGCCCATCGGACGCATCTTATATCAAAATAAATTGTAACCCCTATAACAATATAGGTTTTTACCCCAGATTCCAGGGTGTTTGACAGAGAATTACAAGTAATGATTTTTTTAATTGTATACCTGACAATCGGTGAAACCGATAGCAAAAAACATCTTTAAAACCCTCTCTGCTCTCCGGCAAAATTCCGCAAGCAAAAAAGAGCATTCAAATAGCCCTTTTCGGAATTTTGTTTTTTTTATCCGAAAAAGGATCTGAACACTCTATCTAGGTTTAAACCCCTATAAAATACCAAGCTATAACCCTTTTCACTTTTTAAATACAGGGTAATACACTATGTTTATGGAGGTGAATAAACATGGATATTCCCAAAACACTTTTTGCAACAATGGTAAAAAATGCTCGGATGGACTTACACTGGACACAGGAAGAGCTTGCGGAAAAACTCGGAGTATCAGCCACTTATTTAGGCGATTTAGAAAGACATAAAGGTACTCCCAGTTTGCCACTGTTTTGTAAAGCAATGCGACTGCTGAATCTTTCTGCAGATGATTATGTATATCCAAATGGAAATGCTAACAACGCTACATATAAACAATTACTGCGCTTATTAACTCATTGCAGCGAACATCAGCTTCAGGTTCTTCTTGCAACCGCTACTGCTCTATTGCAACCCGATCCAGATTTCAGTGATAATCATAATGAATAGATTTTGACAAATTCTGATAAAGCACTGATATTTTCCGATATTTTTTCTACAAACAATTTCAAAAAGAAATGGCTCAATTCCATCTCACAGGAACGAGCCATTTTTATTAAAAAATCATTTTTTTATTTTTTCTATAATTTTTTCTATTTCCGGATTTTTTTCCAGCAATCCCATCCCAGCTAATAATTGGATGCAATCTACATATCCTTGACAATATGCCTGTTCTTCTGCCATAAATGCCTTATGTTGCAAGACTTCTACATACAGTTCTATATTTCTTCTTTGATCAACCTGCAGTTTGGCCACTGCCGTTTCATATTTTTTCTGAGCTTCTTTCTTCAATTTATCCGCTTCCTTCAATTCTGAAAATTGAATATAGCTTTTTCTCTCCACATTTTCACACCGAAGACTGTTCAAAAAATTACCTATTTGCTCCCATATTTCGTTCTGCATATCAGTACGCTCCTTTCAAAATTCGACACCAGTATTGATGCTACCATATATTTATTGTGACCATTCTATGATAATTCAGCATATTTTTTCTTGTACTTCATCTTTAGAAGTATATTAGCATTCCAAATCGGTAAAATCAATTATGAATACTTCAACTTTAGAAGTGAGGGATGTATGTGAACTTCCATGGTAATTAACTCTCGTTTGTATCAGAAAAGACAGTGAAAATGATAAAAATCCCTTGATTTCTG
>NZ_CAXSVO010000066.1:0-4462 GCF_964240875.1 Ruminococcus sp. 5_1_39BFAA
TGTCGAATTATCAGCACCTTATAAAAATCAGCACCTTTTGTCTTGATGAAACCATTCGTCTGGATTATCATACGAAAAGGTGCTGATTAGTTTTACTGCAACTTTCTCAAACCACAGATTGAAGATAAACTATCAGTGTCGGGATTCCACTTCGGGACAGCGTTGCGGTCACTTTCATCTTCGAGGGTGGCAAGTGCCGCAGCCTCCTGTTCCGTTGTTATATCCAGGTAAATCATGGTTGTTTCAAGCTGCGAATGGCCAAGAAGGAATGAAATCTGAGCGATGTTCATACCATCCTCAAGCCAGTGTGAAGCCTTTGCGTGCCGAAACTGATGCGCATGGAGGTCCAAGGGAACATCTGCACACTTTTCATGACAGGCACTGGCATATTTCTTCATCATCTTCCGGACTGCTGACTGGGACAGCTTTTCCATAGTTCCTTTATTCCTGGAAAAAAACAGGAAAGAATCCGGTTTTGGATTCGAGCCATGAAAAACCTTTATATATAGCCTGATATGCGCCACCGCCTTGGGAAGCAGATAAAGTGTCCGTACTTTATCACCTTTACCGATTATTACGACATAAGGCTTTTCGATATCCAGCTTCAGCTCTTTTATACGGATAGAAAGGATCTCGTCAATCCGCGCCGCTGTCGCATAAAGAATGACCATTAAGGCAAGGTCGCGAATTCCCGTTTTATGTGTGGTATCGGGTTCGGCAAGAATTACCTTTATTGCCTCACGGCTAAGTCCAGATACTTTTTTCTTGGTTTTTTTGCGGAGAGGAACCTTCGATACCTCATCAAGAAGATACAGATATTTCGGATTCCTTGACGAAAGATATTTTATAAACTTCCGGAAAGAGGAAAGCCTCGTGTTGCATGACTGCGGGCTGCAGCCTCGCTCATTCGAAAGCCATTCCATCCAGCCTTCAACCTTTGTCTCTTCAAAGCACTGCGGACTGAAGTTTGCCGGTTTTATACCGCATTCGTTTTCAAGATACCCGATATATAGGGTTATGGCCGTCTCATAAGAATGCAGTGTGTGCTCGCTGTTGGTAAGGTGCATTGGCGCATAATCCGTAAGGAATTCCGATATGGCACGTGCAAGGTCAAAAGATTTTGAATTGATCCTACTCATAATCCGGCACCTCCGGTACAATCTCATCGAACCCAGCTTCGGTTGTTTTCTGTAAAATATCTGCCAGTGCAGGGACGATGGAATAGTAGTATTTGGTGCTTTCAAGGGATGTGTGCCCCATACTTTTGCTCAAAAACACAAGCTTATCATGGAACTCAAATCCGGAATTAATCCATGAATTGATGTTTTCTATCGCATAATTATGTCGGAAATCATAAGGAACCGCTGATGACCCGTTGACCTTATCCCACACCTTATGAAAATGATAATCCAGCATGTCAGGTGAAATGGGCATGTCTGGATTCTTCGAATTCATAGGAAAGAAAATAATGCGTGATGGAAAGCGCTTTGATGCAACAGCATCATAGTCCCGCAACAACTGGATGGCATCGTCATGTAAAGCCACATAGTGCTGCTGATTTCCCTTTGTTTCTTTCACATTGATTATGCCTCTTGCAAGGTCGACATTCTCTGTGCGAAGAAGGCGGGTCTCCGTTGGCCGCATACCGCTGCTATACAATAGCCGGAATTCCACGGATGCGCTAAGGGCAATAAAGCGACTGCTTTGGTCGCGAGCGGTTTTGACATTTTCATCGCATCTGCTGAAGAAACGACAGAGTTCTTCTTCGGAAAATGCATGTGGTATGTGTGTCTTTGGCGGTGCCGGTGGCATTTCTGGTTTTACAACAGATGTAAGGTTGCGATTCTGTAAATACTCTATCAGCCTAAGAGCGGACTGACATCTGTCAATAAAAGAACGTTTCTGCTCCGTAGGTCTTTGAATGCACCATCCATTAATCATCTCCTGCGTTATCCCTTTCACACCGGGATAGTTCTCGGAACAGAAACGGTCGAAATACAGGATCGTTTGTGAATAAACTTCATTCCAGTTGTTCGATGCGACTCGATACCTGATGAACGGCTCAAAGATAGAAGCTCTTTCTTTACTGTATTCAGCCAAGGGAGATCACCTCCTTCGACACAGGATACTTTTTAAGACTGATCGAGCATTCCCGGATGTGCTCCATATCTGCGTAAAGATAGGCATCCAACGACTTCGGAGAAGAATGCCCCAATGCAGCACTGATCACAGGCGAAGGGATGTTCCCAGCCGCCATGGTTGAAGCTGCACGGTGGCGGAAGATATGCCCGCCCTTGCGATCGCCTTCCTCCTGACGGATCCCTGCAGCCATCATGATTTTTGTAACAGCCCATTCAATGCCGCCCTTTCCAAGTGTATTATAAGGAGCCGCGTCACATAGAAAGAGGTAGAGACTGTCAGTGTGCGGGCGTTCAATAGTGCAGTAATCATAAATGGCATTCCCTACCACGGTACTGAGTGGAAGGACTACGGGATTTCCTGTTTTTTCCTGCGTAAAGCTGATCGTCCGATGCTTTAAGTCTACCGAGTCAAGTTTCAGGCATGAAACGTCAGAGCCCCGCATGCCTGTATAGAAGATGATGGTGCCTATGGCTCTCTCCTTGTAGGACAGGCCGTTGCCTTCGTCATTAAGAGCCTTCCTGAACTTGTTGCTCTCGTCCGTTGTGAGGTATTGTATTGTTTTCCGGCTGGAATGGTACTTCGGAACGTACATTCCAATCCTCCTGCACTCATTAGGATTTAACGGGACGCATGTACGGAAAAACAAGGATATCCTGGATGCGGTTGACTGTCCGCGGAGGTAAACTCCATCCGTGTAGAAAAAGGCAAGTACATCTTCTTCAGCCACATCGATCAACCGCTCAACTCCCCTCTGCTGGAGAGAATATAAAAACGAAGATGCTTTTGTCTTCGTACATTTGATGGTATTAGGCTTAAGACCACGCCGCTTTTCATCTTCACAGGCATAGTCCACCAGAGCTTTGTATTCGGGAACAAGCTTCGAATAACAGTTCCCACGTGGGCAAAGCGGATTCTGCGTTGCTCTGTTGTTGGGCATAATACCCAGGCGGTGGAACTCATCGAGGATTCCAAGGATGCTCCGAATATCATGAAGATAACATTTCCCGAAGCTGCGTGATGAAAACCAGTTCCAGATGTCTTCGTAAGAATTCCATTCAACTTCACGTGAGAGGATGACAAGCCTGCGGGTATGGAAATACAGTTTTTTGCGATAGTCCTCGCAGTATCCATGATCTTTCATGTATGCAAGCAATCCATCGAGATGATCCTGCCAGAATGAAAGATCAAGCTCTCCGAGGCTCTGTACTCGTGATTCAAGCTTCATTTGAATGGATGGATGCTCCGGGACATCCCCTGTAGACAGCCAGCATGAGAGTTTTTCAAGAGTTTTCCTAGTGGAGTCCATATGACTGGTGCTGATTGGGCGGCGTTCATTCCATTCAAGGATTTCATCGATAGAATCCCATCTGATGCTCCTGGAAAGCATGATGATACGCTTTAGATTATTCTTGTTTACTTTCAATGAAGATTCGCTATAGCCCCTATCCTTCATGCATTCCAGAAACTCATCTAAGTGGATCTGGACATAGGAAAGATCGAAATCTCCAAGGCTTGGCTCAACGGACATTTTTTCATCTGGAACGGTGAGAAACCTTCGTTTTCTTACATTGACCATACCGTGGTCATCCCAACCAATCAGGGTGCCATTCAGCTGCCAGTACTCCATATGGTCAATAATCCGGTATATTTTATCAAGGTACTTGGTTGTAAGTTTTTTCTCGAAATACCAATCTTTGATATCTTGATAGGTATCCCATGAGTTAGAGGCGGACATTGTGATAATGTAAGAGACTGTCCGGCGAATGGATAATACAGTTTCATCACAGCGTCCCTGCTGAATAAAAAAAGCGAGGAAATCGTCTAATTGATCGCGCAATGGAAAAAGATTGAGTCTTCCCTTGCTTCGTGTTGGTGCAGTAACGTGAACATGCTCCTTAACAATACGATGCTCTGGTTTTTGTCCAAGCAGATGAAAAGCTTCCAGCTTCTTGATAATAGAGAGCTTAAACCACCTGGTCTTGTCCTTCAGGCCTGGAAGCAGACTGTAGTAATTTCGCACATCCTCGTAGGTTTGCCAGCCATGAACAGTCGCATCTTCCTCTAAGGATAGTGTGAATCGTTTGTGAGCAGAGATTACTTTTGTGCAGAATCCCTGTTCACACATGCTGTCAAGGAACTCATCAAGATGTTCCTGCCAAAAAGAAAAAATCATAAGCGTTACCTCCTGTAAAATAGTGTTATATAGTATGGTAACGAAGGGCAGAAATAAAATCAGCACCTTTTCGACTTGAATTCAGTTAAAACGCTGACATTTGGAAAAAGGTGCTGATTTTTATAAGGTGCTGATAAATGGACAAAT
>NZ_CAXSVO010000067.1:0-4206 GCF_964240875.1 Ruminococcus sp. 5_1_39BFAA
CAAGTCTATATTCAGTTGTAATTTATCCTAAAATCCAACGGGAGTTGGATGATCTAGGCTAACCCCGAGAAGTTATTAATCAGGTATTCTCAAAATATGACGATTTAAATGCCAGTGTTCAGGAGAATGTTTCTGCTATCCGAGTTGTCAAAGCTTTTGTGAGAGAGGATTACGAGGATCGGAAATTTACAAAAGCTGCAGAGAATTTGTACCGCCTATTCGTTAAAGCGGAATCCTTGCTGGCATTTAATAATCCCGTGATGATGCTAGTAATTTACGGATGTATCATCCTCCTGTCCTGGTTTGGCGCACACGCCATTGTGGGCGGAACGCTCACCACTGGAAATCTGACTTCCCTGTTCAGCTATGTTATGAGCATGATGATGTCCCTGATGATGCTTTCCATGATCTTTGTCATGCTTTCCATGAGTGCCGCCAGCGCAAAAAGAATCGCTGAGGTTTTGGAAGAAACTCCTGATCTGACTGATCCGGAAAAACCGCTCATGACTATCGAGGACGGCAGTATAGACTTCAATCATGTCAGCTTCTCTTATAAAAAGGATGCAAACGAAGATACTCTCCATGACATCGATCTGCATATTAAGGCCGGAGAAACTATCGGCATCATCGGAGGTACCGGCTGTGGAAAGTCAAGTCTGGTTAACCTTATCAGTAGGCTCTACGATGTATCAGATGGCACGGTATGCGTGGGCGGCAGGGATGTCCGCAGCTATGATATGGAGACTTTGCGAAATCAGGTAGCCGTGGTGCTTCAAAAAAATGTGTTATTCTCAGGTACGATTTTAGATAATCTTCGCTGGGGTAAAGAGGATGCATCAAGAGAAGAATGCAGGGAAGTTTGCAGGCAGGCTTGCGCTGATGAATTTATCGACCGCCTGCCCGATGGATATCATACCTGGCTTGAACAGGGTGGCAGTAATGTATCCGGTGGGCAGCGGCAGCGTCTTTGCATTGCCAGAGCACTTTTAAAGCAGCCAAAGGTACTGATTCTGGATGATTCTACCAGTGCTGTGGATACCGCCACAGACGCAAAAATCAGGGAAGCATTTACGAAGAAAATCCCCGGCACCACAAAGTTGATTATTTCTCAGCGAATCTCCAGCATTGAGAATGCCGACCGGATTCTGGTATTGGATGAAGGTCGGGTAAGTGGCTTTGATACTCATGAAAATCTGCTGAAGACCAATCATATTTATCACGAAATTTATGATGCACAGGTGCAGGGCGGCGGAGATTTCGACAATCCGGCAGCCTGAAAGGAGGAATTAGACAATGAATAAAAAAGAAGAAATGAAATCGGCGGGAGAAAACAAAACCAATGGACCTGCAGTATTGAAGCGGCTGATAGCCTACATTCTGAAAAATTATAAGTGCTCATGTCTGGCTGTAATTGTGGGAATTCTTGTTTCTGCATTGACGACCCTTTGCGCTACTTTGTTTATGCAAAGGCTTATCGACGATTATATTGTCCCTTTGATGCAGGAGGTTGTTCCTGACTACGCACCGCTTGCCCATTCCCTTGCTTCCCTTGCGGCGGTATTACTGGTGGGCGTTCTATGTGCTTATGGATATAACCGGATCATGGTAAATGTCAGCCAGGGAACCATGAAACGGTTGCGAGTGGAGCTGTTTACCAACATGGAATCCCTGCCTATCAAGTATTTTGATACCCATGCTCATGGTGATATTATGTCGGTTTACACGAATGATACGGATACCCTGCGGCAGCTGATCGGGCAGAGTCTTCCTCAGCTCGTTAATTCCTGCATTACATTGGTATCCACACTGCTTAGTATGATCATTTTAGATATCCCTTTAACTGTAGTCTCTTTGGTGATGGTAGCCATTATGCTTTTAGCCACCTCAAAACTGAGCAAACTGTCTTCCGGGTATTTCATTCAGCAGCAGAAGGATATGGCAACAGTCAACGGATACATTGAGGAAATGATGGAAGGGCAGAAAGTGGTTAAGGTGTTTTGCCATGAAGAAAAAAGTCTGGCAGAATTCCGGAAATTGAATCGGCAGCTTCGGGAAAGTGCCAACAACGCAAATAAAATCGCTAATATTACTATGCCGGTCAATGCGAATCTGGGAAACATCAGCTATGTGCTTTGTGCCGTAATCGGAGGAGTGCTGGCACTAAACGGATATGCTGGTCTGACAATTGGAACCCTTGTTGCTTTTCTAAATCTGAATAAGAGCTTTACACAACCTATCACACAGATCAGTCAGCAGGTCAGCAGTATTGTTATGGCTGCTGCAGGCGCGGAACGTGTATTCACTCTGCTGGATGAGAAGGCGGAGCAGGATGAGGGCTATGTAGAGCTGGTGCAGGCAAAGGAAAAAGCGGATGGAACCTTATGTGAAACTACCGAACATACCGGGCTGTGGGCCTGGAAGCATCCCCACATGGCGGATGGTACGACCACTTATGTAAAACTGCAGGGCGATGTGACCTTTGACGGTGTGGATTTTGGCTATGACGAGAAAAAGCTGGTGCTGCATGACATCAGAATGTATGCGACTCCGGGACAAAAAATTGCTTTTGTAGGAAGCACTGGTGCGGGAAAAACTACCATTACCAACCTGACTAACCGTTTCTACGATATTCAGGATGGAAAGATTCGCTATGACGGCATCAACATTAATAAGATCAAAAAGGCTGATCTCCGGCACAGTCTGGGAATCGTTTTGCAGGACACTCACCTGTTTACAGGGACGGTAATGGACAATATTCGCTATGGGCGTCTGGATGCCACCGATGAAGAATGTATAGCGGCCGCGAAGCTGGCCAATGCAGATGGTTTCATACGGCGGCTGCCTAAGGGGTATGAAACCGTGCTGACCGGCGACGGAGCGAACCTGAGCCAGGGACAGCGTCAGCTTCTTGCCATTGCCCGGGCTGCAGTGGCCGACCCTCCGGCACTGATTCTGGATGAAGCCACATCTTCTATTGATACCCGGACTGAGGCTCTTGTGCAGAAAGGCATGGATGCGCTGATGAAGGGCCGTACATCCTTCGTGATCGCTCACCGCTTATCCACCGTGCGCAATGCCGATTGCATTATGGTCATGGAACAGGGCCGTATTATAGAAAGAGGTACACATGATGGATTATTGGCGCAAAAAGGTAAATATTATCAGCTCTATACAGGCAATGCGATTAGTGCGTAAATCCACAATCAGTTTTCATTTATTATCAATGAGAATATATACAAAATAAGACGTGAGGTCATTGGACCTCCTCAGTAGCAGAAAGGAATGATGCAAAATGGATCAAACAAATCAGTTAGGAAAAGAGAAAATCGGAAAGCTTTTGTTGATTTTCTCTGTCCCAAGTGTAGTGTCTCTGGTGCTTAATGCACTTTACAATATGGTGGATCAGATATTTATCGGACAAGGCGTCGGCTACCTGGGTAATGGTGCTACAAATGTGATTTTCCCACTAACACAGCTTGCAGTAGCCTTTGGCTTACTGCTTGGAGACGGTACTGCCAGTTATATCAATCTGAAATTGGGGCAGGGGTCAAAGAAGGATGCTTCAAAAGGTATGGCAGCGGGAGTTACAGGACTTCTGGCAGTAGGTATCTTGCTGTTTGTTATTTTGTTTGGAGAAGAGAAAATGAGCATATGGAAGTGATTCAAGAGTTTCTAAGTGTGTTAGAAGAAAAAAATGCAGGTGTCAGGTGAATTATGGAATTAAGAAGATAAAAATTAGTTTTGCCAGAATACCAAAGAAAAGGAACAGGAACAGCTTTAATTAATTAAGGAAGGACATAAAAAACTTTATGGTTTTCAAAATGGATGAATTTTCACCAAAGATAAATGGTGTCATAAAATATGCAAAAGAATTTGGAACATAATGCAACTTTCAAGACTTATAGAAGCTGTGAACAGTTTGATAATCAGAAGTTGTGGAGGTAAGGCGCACAAGAGAATCACGAATAACTTGAAGTTTATCGGGCAGACATACACAATCAAAGAGCCGGACGTAAATCGGAATTGCTTATCTATCTTTCTCCATAATAAAATTTGCGAGAAAAATCCCTTGTCGTTCTACCTGCTGTTCTTTTATAACCCTATATCCTCTTTTTTCAAAAAATGGCTTGGTAGTGTAAAATAGTTTGTGTTTCTGGTAAAAAATAACTCTTTTTTGGTAAGAATTCAGATATGACAATTCTTATC
>NZ_CAXSVO010000068.1:0-3712 GCF_964240875.1 Ruminococcus sp. 5_1_39BFAA
CAGACTGCGCGGTCGATTATTTGAAAAGCGGAAAAATAATTTGCCGTTTGCGTCTCTCTCAATTCGCTGTCCAACACCACTGAGCCTCGGTCAGCCTGCCCACGTCCTTACACATCTGTTCGGACGCAGAAAGAAGGATGCCGATCAGGGCATCCTCATCGCTGGAATCCACCCGCAGGTAGGTCTTCGCTTCAAAAAACGGGATCAGAGCCATGACCGGCACCTCCTTTCCCCGCTTACGCGCCGGCCTTCATCTGGAGGCACTGCACGGCTTCCGGCAGGATCAGCTTGCCGTCCACGCGCTGGGTGGTCATGAAGCCCACCTGGTCGGTGCGGGCGTACAGCTCGTTCAGGCGGCGGAAGGTGCGGTTCTGGCGGTCGGCGATCCAGTAGTAGCTGTAGTCACCGAAGGTCATGGCCTTGTTGCCCGCAGCCAGACCGGGCATGAAGGAAGAAGTGCGCAGCGGACGGTTCAGCAGCGTGTCGGGCTTGCCGATGTCCAGACCCGGCTTCCAGATATAGTTGCCGTTGTTGTCCTTGAGGGTCATGAGCTGGAGAACCATGGACTCATTGCAGAGGAACTGGGCCTTCTTGCGGTACGGAGCGCGGAGGCTGTAGTACAGCTTGAAGATCTCGTCGAAGGTGACCTTGTCCACCGCAGCGGCAGTCACGCCCACCTGTGCGCAGGCATCGTCCAGCAGGCCCAGGGGCTTGCCCACGCCGTCACCAGAGATGAATGCCCGCTCCTCCGCATTGCCCATGCGCACGCCGAAACGCTGCGCGATATAGGTGGCGAGGTCGAAGGCGGAGTCGTTCAGCAGCTCGTTGGAAATCTTGATCATGGTACCCAGCTTGTAGGCGGACAGCATGGTCTGGCTGAAGGTGGTGTCGCTCTCCGGGATCTCCTCGCCCTCATCGATCCAGCTGGCCTCGCCGTTGTCCTGCGCAATGGGGATCTTGCGGGTGCCGGAGCTGGTGCGGATGACGGTGGCAAGGCCACGGAAGAGGTTGTTGTCCTCCAGCGCCTGCACCAGCTTCTTCTCGAACTCGTCCGGCACGGTATAGCCGCCCTCGGAATCCTGACCGATGGACAGGGCGTTGTGGATCTCGCCGTAGCTGCCCCGGGCACGGATCATGTTCCAGAACGCATCGCTGTACTCAGCGGTCGCGGTGGGACGTGCATCCTTCTCCTTGGGAGCGCCGGTCTTGGGGTTGCCATGCACAGGGGTGGAGGTGGGTGCCGCCAGCAGGGCGTCGATCTGTGCCTGCTGCTCCAGACGCTCGATCTCTGCGCCCAGATCCTTGACCTCCTGCGCCATCTTGTTGTACTGCTCCACAGCGTCGGAGGCCACAAGGCCGTTCTCGCCGCGGTGCTGCTCCAGGAAGTTCTTGGTCTGCTCCCAGAGGGTGTTGCGCTTATTGCGCAGTTCCAGAATCTTGCTCATAGGGTAAATCCTCCTGTTGAAAAATTGTTGATAACCGGTTATAAATTTGTTGATAACCCGGTTAAAACCGTGGATAACAAAACAGCTGGGGGATGCTCAGTGCATCAGCTCCAGCTGTTTCATGAGAATATTGAACGGCATCGAGCCGTCCTCGGTCTTGCCGTCCAGGTCGATGACCGGGGCGGGCGGGGTTTCCGGTGCTTTGGGTGCAGGGGCCGGTGTGTCCACAGGCGGCTTGAGCTCCGTCACACCCAGACGGTTCAGGATGGTCAGCCCCATCTGGCGGGAAGAATAGAGCGAGGCTTCCAGATGGATGCTCTTGTCATCCTCCGGCTTTTCCTTCTCATCCGGCTTTTCTTCCTCCTCCGGGTCTTCCTCCGGTTCATCCGGCTCCACGGCCTCAAAGAGGATCTCATCGGCAAAGCCCAGCTCCACCGCCTTTTTGGCGTTCATCCACGTCTCATTTTCCATGAGCTTGGAGATGCGGTTGTGGGACAGGCCGCTCTTGGCGGTATAGGCGTTGATGATGCTCTCCTTGACCTCGTTCAGCGTGGCGATAGCCTTCTCCATGTCCTTGGTGTTGCCCATCGCAATAGTGCTGGGGTCGTGGATCATGAGCATGGCCACCGGGGACATCAGCACCTTGCTGCCCGCCATAGCAATGACGCTGGCGGCGGATGCGGCAATGGCATCGATCTTCACGGTTACGCTGCCGGGGTAGTCACGGAGCATGGTGTAGATTTCCGCTGCGGCGAACACATTGCCGCCCGGCGAGTTGATCCAGACCGTGATGTCCTCCGTACCGGCATTCAGTTCTTCCCGGAACGCTTTCGGGGTCACCTCGTCGCCCCAGAAGGACTCGTCATCGATGGGCCCTTCCAGCCGAAGCACCCTGCCGCCGGCTTCGTTGTGAATCCAGTTCCAGAATTTCTTCATCTGGCTCGTTTCCTTCCTTTCTGTGTTTTCTTTGGCGTACTCTCACTCTGCCGGTTCTCGCTGTCAGGCTCCTGCTGTGTCTCCTCCTCGTCAGGCTCGTCCTCCTTCGGCTGGTTCTGCTCCACTGCGGTCTGCTTGGCGTCGGCGAACTTGCCCGCGTCCTTCAGCTTTACATAGCCGCCGTTGAGGTAGTAGTCGTCGCCGCCGTCCTCCGCAGGGATGAGGTCCATGTTCTCCAGACGGTGGATGTCGTTGGGCGACAGGAAGCCGTTGGAGATGCCGGTTGCATAGCCGTTCATGCGGCTCTGGTAGTCGCCCCGGAGCAGCCCATCCACGTTGAACTTGGCGAAATACTCATCCTGCTCTGTTTCCACCAGCAGGTCTTTCACAATGGCCTGCTCGAAGCGCACCAGCCACGGGGTCAGCGTGTGTACCACGAAGTCGATGGACTGGTGCTCGATGTTGGAGTAGGTGGCATGCGCAAGGTCCTGCACCATGTGGGGCGGCACCCGGAAGATGCGGCAGATTTCCTCGACCCCGAATTGCCGGGTGGAAAGGAACTGGCTGTCCTCGGGCGGCAGGGAGATAGGCTTGTAGGTCATGCCCTCCTCCAACACACAGACCTTGTGGGCATTGTTCGCGCCGCCGTACACGGCAGTCCAGTTCTCCCGGATTTTACCGGGGTCTTTGAGGACGCCGGGATGCTCCAGCACGCCGCTGGGCTGTGCGCCGTTCTTGAAGAAGGCTGCGCCGTATTTCTCCACCGCCAGCGTGGTGCCGAGGGAGTTCTTCATCATGGCAATGGGCGAAAAGCCCACCAGACCATTGAAGCCCAGACCCGGCACATGGAAGATCTCGTCCGCCCGGAAGTAGATGTCCTGGTTCTGCTCCCCTGGCACTTCATCCGTGTAGGCGTGGTAGATATAGAAGATGTTGCCTGCCTCGTCGCGGTCTACCTCCACGTTCTCCGGGAGCAGCGGATACAGCCCCAGCACCGTGTTCTTTCCGTCACGGATGATCTGGGCGTAGGCGTTGCCCCACAGGAGCAGGTGGGTCATCATGGTCTCGCGGAACGTAAAGCTGGTCATCTCCGGGTTGGGCTGGCGGTAGAGTATCTTGTACAGCGGATGGTCCGCCGCACGTTCCTTCCCGCTGCCTCCATCTGTATACCGGTAGAGATGGAGCGGCAGCCCCGCCACTGTCTCGGCCAGCAGCCGGACACAGGCATACACGGTTGAAATCTGCATCGCGGACTTTTCATCCACACGCTCGCCGGAAGAAGCTGTGCCAAAGAAAAAGGTCTGCCCGGAATCGCGGACATTGTCCGTTAC
>NZ_CAXSVO010000069.1:0-1914 GCF_964240875.1 Ruminococcus sp. 5_1_39BFAA
TGTCGCCCCGCAAAATAAAGTTCCTGTCTCTTGCACAAAAACAGCGAATTATTATATCAGTTCCATAATGATGTCTCTTTGTGCGTGCCTGTAATTACAGCGCGCTTTTTTTCTTGTATCTTTTTTCTGTTTCCGTTATAGTTACCTTGTAACCATAAAAAAAGAGAAAGAACATCCCCTACCAAAGTTCGTTCTTTCTCTCACACAAGCCTGCACAGGCCTTGTCCGGGATCTATCTCCCACTTAATATGGCCTTTGTACAGTACCATCCTTATGATAAGAAAAAATACCCTCTTTTGCAAGATAATTCGCATAAAAAAATCATCAAAAGTTTTGTTTGATTCCTACATGGATACATTCTGCCCAGAAAAGCAGACCTGTCCTGTCTGTGGCTCTTCTTTCAATTGCCAGATCCATGCCTATTATGGGCGCCGGATCATTGATTTTATCTGCGGGGTACCCGTCACTACAGAAGTTACTGTCCTCCGTCTGGCCTGCCAAAGCTGTGGACATACCCATGCGGTCCTCCCGGACATGATCATCCCTTATTCCAGCTATAGCCTTTTCTTTATCCTCCGCGTCCTGGCAGAAGCCTTCCTGCACATTTCTTCCCTGGAGCGCCTCTGTGAACGGTTCTGCATCACCCGAAACCAGTTTTATAAATGGAAGCAGCTCTTTCAGAAGCATAAGCGGGAATGGCTCGGCATCCTGGAGGACTCGGAAACCTCTGGGATGGATTTCTTGCTGATGCTTGCCGTCAAACCAGATTATTCCTCTTTTGCCATGGACTTTACGAAGCAGACTGCTTATTCCTTCCTACAGTCTCACCGTAATCCCGCTGGATAAGCTGTAAAATACGGCAACTCCCAGACCGTGCCGCCATTGCTTCCCCCTGTTTTTTCCCGGCCACACGCCATGGGGATGGCATCCTCCCTTCCTGTTTTCTACAATGGTAAAAAACACAAAGGAGGTTCTTTCTTAATGGAAAATCAAAAACAACAACTCTCTAATGCCGCAAAAATTGCGCAGTTCCGGCTCGCCCTGATCGCACCTGTGATCCACGGCCTTTTTCAGGATGCTTCCAAGAACGCTTATTACCGCCGCATCACGCAAGAACCATTGACCCTGCCAGATGGATCCGTTTACCAATACAGCCCCAAGACCATCAGCAAATGGGTCTCTCTCTACCAGACAGGCGGAATCGATGCCCTGATGCCAAAGGAACGCTCTGATAAAGGTGCTACCAGGGTCCTGCCGGATACCGCTATAGAAGAGATCTACCGTCTGAAAGAGGCTTTCCCCAGACTCAATGCAACACAGATCCACAAACAGCTTGTGGAGAATTCCTTCATTCCTGCTACCGTCAGCGTTTGCGCTGTCCAGCGCTTTATCCGCCACAACGACCTGAGATCCGCCCGCAATCCAGGCATGCGGGACCGCAAGGCTTTTGAAGAGGATTCCTTTGGAAAAATGTGGCAAGCGGATACTTGTTACCTGCCTCATATCACAGAAGATGGAAAACGCAGGAGAGTCTACTGCATTATGATCATTGACGACCATTCCCGTCTCCTGGTTGGCGGCGGCCTGTTCTATAACGACAATGCTTATAACTTCCAGAAAGTGTTCAAGCAGGCTGTGGCAACTTATGGGATTCCCTTGAAGCTTTATGTCGATAATGGGTGCAGCTATTCTAACGAACAGCTTTCCCTCATCTGCGGTTCCATTGGCACGGTACTCCTGCACACAAAAGTCCGTGACGGAGCCAGCAAGGCAAAGATCGAACGACAGTGGAGATCGCTGAAAGAACAATGGCTTTATACCCTTGACTTGGACTCCATTCATTCCCTTGAAGAATTCAACCGTCTCCTTTCAAGCTATATCCGCAGCCATAATACCTCTTACCATTCCGGGATC
>NZ_CAXSVO010000069.1:2011-3667 GCF_964240875.1 Ruminococcus sp. 5_1_39BFAA
AATCCGGGATGTTCCACTGGAACGGTACCGCCGCACCTGCATGCAGGTAAGGATGCCGGGGTCCCGTGCATGGCTGGACGAATGTTTTATGAACCGTGTGACCCGTAGGGTCAACCGGGATGCCACTGTCTCTATCGACCGGACGTATTACGATGTGCCCATGCAGTTCATCGCCACGAAAGTGGATATCCGTTTCCTGCCGGATGATATGTCTACCGCCTACATCCTTTACGAAGGGGCGCATTACCCCATCCGGCAGACGGACCGTAACGAAAACTGCAGGACAAAGCGGAATAACACACCAGCCCTTGATTATTCCCGGATGGGAGGTGAGAAATGATGTCCCTTGCGTATTATGGGCTTTCTTTTAATCCCTTTGACAAGCAGATGATACAGGAAAAAGACCGGTTTCTTTCCCATGACATGACAGAAATGACCCAGCGGCTGGATTACCTGAAGGATGCACGGGGGATCGGTGTGTTCACCGCACGTCCCGGCATGGGAAAATCCTTCTGCCTGCGCTGTTTCTCCAAAAGTCTGAATCCAAACCTGTACCACATGGAGTACATCTGCTTGTCCACCGTCAGCGTCATGGAATTTTACCGCCAGTTCTGTGCGGCCCTCGGTGTCAGTGACAAAGGCGGGAAACCGGGAATGTTCAAGGCAATCCAGGAGCAGATCTGGTATCTCTATAAAGAGAAGCGTCAACCACTCCTCCTGGCGATTGACGAAGCCCAGTACCTCTCCACCGGCATTCTGAACGACATCAAGATGCTGATGAATTACGGATATGATTCTGTGAACTGTTTTACCCTGATCCTTTGCGGTGAATCCCACCTGAATAATACTTTGAGCAGACCCGTCCATGAAGCACTGCGTCAAAGGATCACTGTCCACTACAATTTCTCCGGTCTCTCGGATGATGAGGTGGCACGGTATGTCCTCCATAAACTCACCTGTGCCGGAGGAAGCGAGACCATGATAGAAAAAGCCGCTCTTTCTTCCATCCACAGCCATTCCCAGGGAAATCCCCGTCTGATCGACAACCTGATGACGGATGCCCTTGCCCTTGGCTCACAAATGGAGAAAAAGTCGATCGATGCAGAAGTGGTCCTTGCGGCTGTCAGCAACCAGAACCTGATGTAGGAGGGTGTGCCATGGAATACCAATGTACTCTTACAAGAGGAAAACGCAAAGAACAATGGAACGGTGAAATCAGGCTTATCAGACATTCCGGCTCCTGTTACGAAGCAGAGATTTCTGGTCGTGGGACCTACTTCCACGTAATTGCAGGACAACATAGCTATGGGAACTATATCTGTATTCCAAACCACGACGTAGGAAGTGAACTGGCCGGCTACCGGGATCTGTTCTGGAATACAGAGCGTCTTTCCGGGCTTCTGAAAAAGGTGGATGCAGTGACAGTCGCAAGCGGACTGTGCCATCTGGAAGAACTGGGCAGTCTGGAAAAGTACACAGGTCAATAACACCGAGATCACGGAGTCCTATGGGACTCCGTGATTTTTTCAATACTCCCCAAGAATGTGCCGTATTATCGCTGTCAATCTGCCATTAGCTTCCAGACTGCGCGGTCGATTATTTGAAAAGCGGAAAAATAATTTGCCGTTTGCGTCTCTCTCAATTCGCTGTCCAACA
>NZ_CAXSVO010000070.1:0-3569 GCF_964240875.1 Ruminococcus sp. 5_1_39BFAA
AGACTGCGCGGTCGATTATTTGAAAAGCGGAAAAATAATTTGCCGTTTGCGTCTCTCTCAATTCGCTGTCCAACACCCATGTTCCGCCAAAGTAAGCGGACGGGTTAGTGGCATTGACGCTCATATAGATACTGCCCACCGGATACAGCGTCTTAATGAAGGACTGGATATAATCTTTTAAAAGTTTCCCATACACCCGGACATCCCAATCCTCCGCAACCTCGAAGGTATTATCCTTCTCCGATACCTTCCCAACAGCCACTCCCTTACCGCCTCTCTTAAAATCCATGACCACGGCTGCCGTAGAAACGATGTCCTGGATAGCAATGGTGGTAAAGGCATCTGTCAGCGTATATTTGATGTCATAGGAGGTCTCCGTGGAGATGTTTCCGCCGCCAAAAGTAAACGCCGTACCGGAACTGAAAGCGGCATTGGCATTCGTCCACGCGGTATCCGATGCCTTTTTGTAATAGGTGGCGCGGGTAATGGTGTTTTTACTGCTGCATGACGCATAACTGTAGGAAACCAGTCCCCGGATATACGTCCCGTCATCATTAACAGTTCCATTGCTTAAGCACCGCTGTGAGAGGTAGCTGGCAAAGGACGGCGGGGAATAGGCCACCACCGAAATGCTCACCGTGGCCGCTGCTGACACCCGCCCCCTGGAATCCGTCACCGTCGCCGTAAAAGTAACCATGCCGGAAGTATTCAGGAACCCCGTTGTAAAACTGGACGCCGTACTGGTGTAGCCGCCGCCCGTAATGGAATAGGAAGAAATCGTGGAGCCGTAGCTTCCCGCCGCCCCGTTAATGGTAAGCGTTGCTTTGGACTTCGTCTGCACATAGATCCCCCAGGTACCCGGCACCGCCCCGTCCACCCTGGCAGCAGTCAAACTGGTAATGGTAGGTTTTATTGAAGCCGGGACGGTCAGTGTCAGCGTACACGTCTTACTTCCAATCTTCGTACTGCCGTTATAAGTCGTACAGGTGACCGTGCAGGTTCCGGTCACCGCTTTGGGTATCTGGCTTGCCAGTGAAAGGGGCGGTGTCCAGGATACCGATGTGGACGTGGTCTTTGTGGCTATCGTCCCGGCAGCCGTGCCGAAGGTATAGGTCAGCGTGTGGGTAAAGGAAGAAGAGGCACGGCTGATGGCAATGGCCGTAGCAGACCCCATCGTTGCATTAGGGGTAGAAACACTGGACGCCCTTGCAATGGAATCCAGCGTAATATTGGCGCTTGCGGTAATCGACTCATAATACGTCCCGCTTAACGTCGCCCGGATATAGAACACCGCGCTCATGGTCAGGCTTTTTGTGCCGTCACTGTTATGGTTCACGGTCTGTGTTACAGTTCCCAGAAGGTGCGTGCCTGTACCGTTGACTGCTGGTGACTCATAAATCTGTGCGGTTCCGTTGATCGTTATGGAATTGTCCGAACGGCCATAAATAGACAGACTCCAGTCATTGACCAGATAGGCTTTCGCTGTGACCGTGCTGGTATTGGCAGATATATTTTTTGTCTGCGTCCAGTCCACCCGCAGCACATAATGCCCGCTGTGGATGGAACCGGAAAAGCTGCCGCTGGATGCCATTTTGCTTTTCCTCCTTCCCCACAAAAATAAAAACTGCTGTTATCCCGCCGGGTCACGCCATTTGATAGACAGGTTCCCGTTGGCTCTTGGGATAAAATCAAACCATCCCCGGCTCTCATTACCCAGGGACAGCTTGTTCCGTATCTCCGCATTGGTGATCACAAGGCTCTGATTGGAAATATAGGCAATCTTCTGTCCGTTCTCCTTAAAGGCCAGCTCCTCGTTGGAAAGCTCCGCCGTGAACGCATTCCCGACCTTCCCAAGCTCGATCAGCGCCCCTTTAAACCGGATATACTCCTCCAGAAGCGTCTGGTTTGCAGACACATTGTTGATGATCTCATTGGTGATAGCGGTAAAATCCATGCGGATCTCGCTGCTGTTCTGGGTGATGCTCGCCTGGAAGTCCTGCTGGATGCTTTCCAGCTCAGACTTTGACAGGTACATCTCCCGGACAGAACTCTGAATCTGCTCGGAGGTCTTTGTGATCTCCGAGTAGCACTCCCGCACGTTGACCTTTAAGGCTTCCACGCCCTCCACCGCGTCGTCATACGCCTGCACGTTCTGGAACGTATGCTGGCAGACCGTTAAAAGCGCCATGCCCGCCACCCCCCTAATTAGACACATCACACTGTAGGGTGGCGATGCTGTCAATGTCATCCGCAGATAAATAAATGACTTTTCCAGTCTTTCCAAAGGCAGCCTCCCTGCCGTCCTTATCCTGCTTATACCAGGTGTAGGTAAGACTCTGCTTTTCTGTTGCCGCTGCCCACGTAGTCCCGTTATACTTCATCAGCGTGACTGTTTTCGCTGTATGGTCGATCTTGTACCAGAACATCCCGTTTGTAGGCGTGGAAGGGGCTGTCTCGCTGATATTGCCGAGCAGTGCATCCACTTCCTTCTGGTTGGTACGGACGATCACATAGGGAACCAGACCGCCCAGGTTATTTTTTACGGTAAAGCCGCCGATGGAGAGCATCTCCGATACATAGGGATCCGACTTATCCTCCACCGTGATCACATCCACATAGGACTTGCCGCCATAATTCATGGTGCACCGGTAAGACTGGATATTCACGATATCCGCGCCGGAAACCATCAGCGTATCAGACGTTGCCCCGCTGATATCTGTCCATTTTCCGGCTGTGTATTTCGACCACTGGTAAGTCGCACCTGTGGTGATCTCCGTTGTGCCGCTGTAGGCGGATGTTGCCAGTACCAGGGAACCGGACTGGTTTTGTACGATAGTCCCGTTTGGTGCGTAAACAGAGAACACCACCGCACTGGCCCCGTTGCTTCCCTTATTGGATTTCGTCCAGGCAAACTTCTTCACCACGCTCTTTCCTGAAATCGTAAAGGTCAGGTCAATGGTTCCAGTCAGCACCGATGCCCCGCCCAGGGTGGCATTGGCGGCAAAGGTAAGCACTACGGAACCTGAAGCAGACGCCGTGGCTGCCGTATTGGATTTTACGGTCACTCCGGTGGGCAGGGTTCCCACTGTACAGGTACATGGGGTCTGCGTAATGCCTACATACCCGGTAAAGGGAATCGTCACATCCACGGCAGCCTGTACCGCACCTCCCGTGGTGCAGGCAATGTTCTGCGCCTCATTTCCAAGGATGACGGACAAACCTCCCGCGCCTGCCTGCCCCGGCTGTCCCTGCTCCCCGTCATACATCTTCGTGATGGAAATGGTGTCGAACACATCCGCATCATCGGTCACCAGCTTGATCTGCGCCACGTTGTTGAAGAACACTGCGTGTGCGGGCTTTACTACCAGCGTCCCGCCGGTAATACTGGTATTGTCCGAAGTGGTCGGATAATCCGTCCACACACCGGAACTGTTCAGATACTGCCACTTGCTGACCGTTACCCCCTGGACCTGTGCAGACAAAGTCGCCTGCGTGTCGCCCCGCAAAATAAAGTTCCTGTCTCTTGCACAAAAACAGCGAATTATTATATCAGTTCCATAATGATGTCT
>NZ_CAXSVO010000071.1:0-3551 GCF_964240875.1 Ruminococcus sp. 5_1_39BFAA
GACATCATTATGGAACTGATATAATAATTCGCTGTTTTTGTGCAAGAGACAGGAACTTTATTTTGCGGGGCGACACAGTGGGAAGCGGTGAATGCCGCCGACCGGGATGTTGAAAATGGCATCCACCCCACACGGGAGCTGGAAAGCCTGCGCTCGACCTGCCGGGTGGCGATCCTGTACGCACTGGGGTATCTGTATGAACACCGGGATGAAGCGGACCATCATGCGCTGATGCTGACGCTTCGCTCCATCCTGTCTGCGGTAAGGGAGGGGGTGGTCTGATGATCGACAAGCTGAACGAGCGCCTTACGATTGAAAAAAGTAAGGCATACACCGACAAGGTGGGCAATCATCGGAACACATGGGAGGATTATTTCTCCTGCTTCACCTACGCTTCGACCTACGAATTGCAGGAGGGCGGGGATGAGGTCAAGCAGGAGAACCGCAGCGTGGTGTTCACGGTGCGCTGGTGTCGTGAGACGGCGGCGGTGACCTCGACAGGATACCGCATCCGGTTCCGTGGGGATGTGTACAGCATCCTGTCTGTGGACCCGATGAACTACCAGAAGCAGGGCATCAAGCTCCATTGCAGAAAGGAGGCGCGCCCATGAGCAGAAGCTGCAGCATTGACGAGCTGGCCGAGGTGATCAACCAGGGCTTGCAGGAATATGCGGAGCTCTCCGCTTTGGGCGTCAAGCGCGCCGTGCGCAAGTCCGCCAAAACCGTCAAGGAGCAGATCTCCGCAAATGCCCCGGTGAAGTCCGGGCGCTACGCCAAGAGTTGGGTGGCGAAGACCACGGAGGAGAACAGCCAGAAGCTGGTACAGACCGTGTGCTCGCCGACCCGGTATATGCTGGCACACCTGCTGGAGAAGGGGCACGCCAAGCGCGGCGGTGGCCGTGTGTCCGGCAAGCCCCATATCGCCCCGGCAGAAGCGGCCGGAATTGAACTGCTGACCAGTCTGATCGAGAAGGAGCTGAAGGCATGACCCATGATGATGTGATGGCGCTGATGGAGGCAATCAAGGCCGCAACCGGCTGTGAATTCGCCTATGACCATTTCGCTGAGGGGGAATCCCCAGACCCGCCGTTTCTGTGCTTTCTGTACCCGGAAGCGGCAGAGTTCGGTGCGGACAACATCGTCTACCACAGCTTCAGCCATCTGGACATTGAGCTGTACACAGACCTCAAGGACCCGGAGCTGGAGCAGAAGGTGGAAGCGGTGCTGACCGGCTATGAACTGTTCTTCCATAAATCCGAGGTTTGGATCGAGGAAGAGAAGATGTATGAAGTTTTGTATGAGTTGACCGTCTGAGAGGACGGTCAATTTTTATGGAGGAAACCGACATGAAGAGAAGCAACAAGGTGAAGTTCGGCCTCAAGAACTGCCACTACGCCAAGGCGACCTTCGATGAGGACGGCAACGTCACCTACGACAAGCCGGTGCGGATGCCCGGTGCGGTGAGCCTGTCCCTCGACCCGGAAGGTGAGAACGCCAACTTCTATGCCGATGATGTGGTGTTCTACGTCATCAACAACAACTCCGGCTACTCCGGCGACCTTGAACTGGCGCTGATCCCGGAGAGCTTCACCAAGGACATCCTGCACGAGGAGGAGGACGCCAACGGCGTCATGGCCGAGAACAACACGGTCAGCTACGAGCGTTTCGCTCTGCTGTTCGAGTTCTCCGGCGATGCCAAGGCTATCCGCCATGTGCTGTACTGCTGCAGCGCCTCCCGTCCCGCGATGGAAGGCCAGACCGCAGAGGACGAGAAGGAAGTCCAGACCGAGACGCTGTCCCTGTCCGCAACGGCACTGCCCAACGGCTATGTGAAGGCCAAGACCAGCGTGAATACCAGCGATGCGGTCTACAACGCATGGTACGACGCGGTGTACGAACCCCAGCAGACCGCTGTGGAGCCGGAACCTGACCCTGCCGGTGATGAAACCGCCAGCGGCTGATTCAGCCAGTAACCCAAGAATCTGGGGTGGGGAAACCCGCCCCACTACATTTTAGGAGGAAAACGACTATGAAAAAGCGCATTCTGATCATCCCCGCCCTCGTCATTCTGCTGATCCTGGGCATTCTCTCTGTTCACATCATTCCCACCGGCTATACCGGCGTGAAGACCAGCTTCGGCCAGATCCAGCAGGAACCCATCCAGAGCGGCACGGTGAACTTCACCATCCCCTTCGTGGAGAGCATCCACAAGGTGAACAACAAGCAGCAGGATAAGCACATCAAGGCGCAGATCTGGGGCGAAGCCGCCGACAAGACCCCTGTGTATGCATCGGACGTGATCGTGACCTATCAGGTGCTGCCGGAGATGTCCGCATGGATCTACGCCAATGTGTCCGATATCAAGAATCTGATCGGTGAGGAGCTGGTGGCATCGGCCATCAAGTCCGCAATGGTGGAGCTGACGCCCGGTGAGGTGACCGCCCGCACGAAGATCGAGCCGCTGGTACAGCAGAAGCTGTCCGAATCCCTGACACAGAAGTACGGCGAGGGCGTGGTGTTCGTCAACAAGGTGGTCATCAACGATATGGATTTCGAGGAAGCCTACAATGCGGCCATCCAGCAGAAGTCCATTGCCCAGCAGAACGCTGACCGCCAGAAGATCGAGAACGCCGCCGCCATTGCCAAGGCAGAAGCCGACAAGCAGGTGGCCATCACCAATGCCGAGGCGGAAGCCCAGAAGACTGCCATCAAGGCGGAGGCACAGGCGGAAGCCAATAAGAAGATCGCGGAAAGCCTGTCCGATACCCTGATCGAGTATCAGAAGATTCAGAAGTGGGACGGCAAGCTGCCCACGGTGACCGGCAGCACCGCACTCGTCGGCATCGATGCTGCGGAGTAAAGACACAATGACACATGGGGGCGGGGAAACCTGCCCCTCTACATTTTGGGAGGAAAACGACTATGGCAGTAACGAAGAAAATCGAGATCGATGGTCAGGAAGTGGAGTTCCGCGCAAGCGCAGCGGTTCCCCGTATGTACCGCATCAAGTTCGGTCGTGACATCTACAAAGACCTCCGCCAGCTGGAGACCAGCGTGGGGGAGAACGATGAGGATGCTTCCGGTCTTGACCTGTTCAGCCTTGAGATGTTCGAGAATATCGCGTTCATTATGGCAAAGCACGCCAGCCCGGACACGGTCCCTTCCGAGCCGGACGAGTGGCTGGAGCAGTTCAACACCTTCTCCATCTATCAGATTCTTCCCCAGCTGATCGAGCTGTGGGGCCTGAACGTGCAGACACAGGTGGATGCAAGAAAAAACCTCGCCGCAGTGAGCGGGAAATGACAACGCCGCTGTTCATGCTCCGGTGTGTCCAGCTGGGCATCAGTATCCGCGACCTTGATTTGCTCACGATCGGTTTGGTCAACGATATGTTCACCGAGAGTGCGAACGACGACTATCCGTACAAACAGCTTGCAAGTCAGGCTGATATGGACAAATGGTGAATTCACCATTTGTCGAATTATCAGCACCTTATAAAAATCAGCACCTTTTGTCTTGATGAAACCATTCGTCTGGATTATCATACGAAA
>NZ_CAXSVO010000072.1:0-3035 GCF_964240875.1 Ruminococcus sp. 5_1_39BFAA
AACAGCAAAAATCGCTGCAGCCCAGTAAATATAAGGGATGCAGCGATTTTTTCTTTTGTTAACTGTCAAAGATGGGAATTTAGCAAGTCAACGAAAACACCCTTTTTCCATTTGCGAATAATGCAAGGTCGTGAGGTACAATCTATTACAGAATGGGAGGTGAAGGCGATGTATGAAGATTTTGTCCCGGAACGGCTGGCAAAGCTGCGGACACAGAAAGGCGTATCTGCGCGCGATATGTCTCTATCGTTAGGACAGGCAAACAACTACATCAACAACATTGAAAACAAAAAGTCACTTCCCGCCATGCAGTCTTTTTTCTATATCTGTGAATACCTGGGTGTAACACCGCAGGAATTCTTTGATGAGGGTAACACCTGCCCCGAAGCCTTGCGGGAATTTATCGCAGAGGCGAAACAGCTCGACTCCAAATCCATGCAGTATATCCTCGGTATTATGAAAGAACTCAATAGCAGAAAGTAAGCGGTCACGGTGCTGGCCGCTTTATTTGTAAATTTTTTTCGTACCCCTTGCATAAATCCCACAAAGTGGATATACTATAAGTAAGAAAGTAAGAATTTCCTACTTTCAAACTTAAAGCAAAGGAGATGATCGTATGCTGGCCGAATTGCGTCAAAAAGCCCAGGTCACAATTCCAAAGGAAATCATCGTTAAACTCGGTCTGTCCGAAGGCGATAAACTGGACATCTTCGAGAAGGACGGTTCCATCTGCATCATGCCGGTGGTTGTCTACCCCAAAAAATATTTAAGCGAGCTTAAAGAAGAAATCGGGGATGTAAAAGCAAAAATCGCATCCGGGGAGCAGCCTGTCTTTGACAGCGTGGACGCCCTGTTTGACAAATTGGAGGCGGAATGATGGCGTATGAGTTTACCTTTACGCCCCGTTTCCAAAAGCATTTTAAGGGTCTGACCGTACAGGAGAAGAAGCAGCTTAAAAACAAGCTGGAACTTCTGGCCGAAAATCCTTCCCATCCGTCGCTGCGCACTAAACGCATCCAGGGAACCACGGATCTTTTTGAGTGCAGCGTCAACATGGACATCCGCATTATCTGGTATTACGAAGGCGACAAAATGATTATCCTGGTGGACGTAGGGCATCACGACATATTAAAGCAGTTTTAAGCAGCAGGGCGGTACGCTATGACAGTGTACCGCCTTTTGCTGCCTTCTGCCTTTCTTTTATTGTACCCTGCAATCTTCCTGATATGCCCAATCTCACTACCGGCGATAATTCCCTAATTACTCTCTAAAAGTCACTTTTTTATTTTCCTGTACTTCCAAATCCGCCTGTGCCGCGCTGCTCGCCAAGTTCGGTAACAAAATCCGCGATCACAACCGGGGTGATCACAAGCTGGCCCACGCGGGAGCCTTTGGAAAGCTCCTGCGTCTGATTGCTTACATTACTGATGATCGCATGGATTTCCCCACGGTAGCCGGAATCCACAGGAGGCAGTTCACAGACCAGCCCTTTTACCGCCATGCTGGTACGTGGGAACACATAGCCCGCATAGCCGTCCGGCACTTCAATCCCGAATCCAAGAGGAACCTTTGCGATCTCTCCCGGCTGCAAAGTACAGTCATAGGGCATGTAAACATCCGCGCCGGCATCGTTCCCATGCGGACGGAAAGGGCGGCGGCCCTCCGGCACGCCAAAGTCAATCAATTTGATCTTCATGCGCGCCTCCTTCCGAAAGTGCCGGATAGTCCGCTTTCAGAAGATCCTCCGGCGTTATATCCGCGTCTATTTTTCTGCCGCAGGCCATTTTCCCCTCCAGGCATTTGTCCCGTTGGCAGAACGATCCTGTAAGGCCAGGGGCAAACAGCGCCGGGCTTAAAGCATAAAGCTCCTGCCAGATTTCCAGGAGCACGATCCGGGTTTCGTCCGTATTGCGCCGGCATACCCGCTGGCCGATGATGTGTTTCCACTGATAGGGCGTGGCGCTGATAATCAGCACATTCCGAAGCCCCTGGGGTGTGGCATAGCCCGCCGCGTCATGGCCGATTCCCTCGGCACACAGCTTTTCGTAACAGTCCATACCTTCGTGACAGCTTTTTAAGTACAGTTCCCGGACCGCAGCCGGGGCGGCCAGAATCTCATAGGGTACGGCAAAATCCGCCTGCCCCGCATAATTGCTGTACTGTAAGGACGCGCTCATAAACTTTACTTCGTTCTGATGGCGCGTGATCTGCGACAGGAACCGCCTGCTTGCCCCCACAACAGCAACGGTGATCACCGCAAATTTCTGAACCGTGGGGTGCGGAAGGCCGCTGATTGCCGCCACGGTATTCTCGCTGAATGATTTTTCATAAAGGGCCATCAGATCATCCATTGTGGCGATCTGGTGGCCCCTTTGCGTGAGCCGGGCGGCAAAGACCATGTTTTTCTCGGCCTCTGCAACCGCCTGGCAGTTCAAAATCTTCACTTCAATTTGGTTGATTGGTATGTCCCTCCTTTACAATAGCTTTCAGTAAGAACAGATAGTTGAGGCTGTCTGTGATCTTTTCATTCCATGTGCTTATATCATAATCCGTATCACCGTCAAAGCACATGTCATACAGGGAAACGATATGCTTCGCCAGCATACCGGCAAGGGCACGCTCCGGCGTGGTGTGCTGCAAAGCTGCCGCCGCCTTAAAAGCCCCCAGCCGGTCCGTATCGTCCCCGGTGTATTCTTTGGTTTTCTTTTGCAGAGTGTCAGCGCAGAGCTGCACCTGCTCGTCAAATACGGCATTGACTTCCTTTTGTGTGATATGGCATCCCTCCTTTGAAAATGAACTGTCCCGAATTTTGTCTATTATTCGGGACAAATTTATATAAAGTTCCCGGCATTATGCGCTGGGAAGGTAGATCCAGTCGTGCATCAGGCACACGCTGGGTTCGTCCTCCCTGGGAACCAGGCGGTAGGTACATTCCCCGTACACGGTCCGTTTGTCCTCAATGTTGGACAGCGAATTGAGAGAGACGCAAACGGCAAATTATTTTTCCGCTTTTCAAATAATCGACCGCGCAGTCT
>NZ_CAXSVO010000073.1:0-3014 GCF_964240875.1 Ruminococcus sp. 5_1_39BFAA
CAGACTGCGCGGTCGATTATTTGAAAAGCGGAAAAATAATTTGCCGTTTGCGTCTCTCTCAATTCGCTGTCCAACAGTAATCTGTCCCTGCAGGTTGTCCAGCTTGATGGCTGCGGCCTCCTGCGCCGCACCGTCCGCGCTGTAGATGGCCTCGGTCAGCTTGTAGAAGTCCTCCTCCGAAGCGTTGACGATAGCCGACCAGCCGGACATGGCGTTCTTGCCGAAGATGGCAGCAATAGCCGCCGCCTGCTCGGTCTTTTCCAGACCGCCAAGTGCCGTGCGGCAGTTCTCCATCGTGGCCATGAGGTCCACATTGCCGTCCGCGTTGGTCTGCACCGCCACACCGTACTTTTCCATCGCGGTTGCCATCTGGTCGGTGGGCTTGACGAGGTTGGTAAGGCCGGTGCGCAGGGCAGTACCGGCGTTGCTGGCCTTGATACCTGCGTTGCCCATAAGACCGGTAGCGATGGCGGCGTCCTCAATGGAAATACCGAGGGAGCCGCACACAGCGCCGGCATACTTGAAGGTCTCGCCCATCATGGACACGGTGGTGTTGGCGCTGTTGCCGGTCTTGACCAGAACATCCGCAAAGTGTGCGGAGTCCTTGGCGGACAGGCCAAAGGCAGTCAGACCGTCCGTGATGATGTCGGAGGTAGTCGCAAGGTTCTCACCGGAAGCAGCAGCCGCGTCCATGATACCGGCAATACCGTCCACCATGTCCTCGGTCTTCCAGCCGGCCAGTGCCATGTACTCCATTGCCTGTCCAGCCTCGGTCGCGGAGAAGCTGGTCTTGGAGCCCATTTCCAACGCCTTTTCCCGGAGTGCGTCAAATTCCTCACCGGTCGCGCCGGAGATGGATTTCACCGTGGACATCTGGCTGTCGAACTCTGCCGTGGTCTTCACCGCAGCCGCGCCCACACCGGCAATAGCCGCAGACACCACCGACATCTTCTTACCGACACCGGCAATGGAGTTGCCCACCTTTTCCATCTTGCCGCCGACTTCTTCGATCTTCGCAAGGGTGGTATTGGTGGAAGCCGCCTGTGCCTCCAGTGATTTGAGCGTCTGCTCGGTCTCCTGGATCTCACGCTGGAGCGCATCGTACTGCTGCTGGGTGATCTCGCCCTTCTGGAGCTGCTCATTGGCCTGCACCGCAGCGGTCTTCAGCGTGTCCAGCTTTTCCTTCGTCTGGGCAATGGCATCCTTCAGGAGCTTCTGCTTCTGCGCCACCAGCTCCGTATTGGACGGGTCCAGCTTCAGCAGCTTCTCCACGTCCTTCAGCTGTGTCTGGGTATTCTTGATCTCCTTGTTGACCCCGGACAGCGCGGACGACAGTTTTGTGGTATCGCCGCCGATCTCTACCGTGATTCCCTGGATTCTGGATGCCATGCTCTGACCACCTCCTTATTGGCATGAAAAAGGCCCATCCACAGGTGAGTGGACAGGCAGTTTTACTGGTTTCGTTCACAAAATATCTGTTGATAATCCGGAAAAAACGAGCTATACTTAAATTGAAATAATATACTCAAGGAGGGAATGCTCTATGAGTGAACATGATATTGATATTGCTGATATGCAGTGCTGGATCTTCCGCATGGCTCAAACCAGATGGAAGAAATCCCCCGAAGCCTGCTCGAAAATATTTCAGGATAACGATGTATTTGGTTTTATCGCTAGCTGCTATGACATCCTCCACTTAAGCGGCTATGAATGCGTGTTGGATGATGTCGAAGAAATGCTGAAGAATCGAGGTGTTTCCGTATGCTGACTTTAACTGATGGAATGCTTCTTTATCACGGCAGCTTCACACGGGTATCTCAGATCGATCTTGACAAATGCAAAGCGGGCAAAGATTTCGGGCGTGGTTTCTACGTTACAAGTTCCTATAAGCAGGCACAGAACTTTGTTCCGCTGTCTGTCAACAAGCAGGTCAAAGAAGGAAAACTGCCCCCTGATACTACTTTAGGATACATCTCCGTATTCAAACTTCATCTGACGTCGGAAACATCTGTCCACCTGTTTCAATCGGCTGACCGAGACTGGCTCCATTTTGTCGCTTCAAGCCGAAGAGGTACGCTTTTCCCCGACCTTCGAAAACAATACGCCGCATTCGACATTATCGGAGGGAAAATAGCCAATGACCAAACTGCCCGCACTCTTCAGCTTTATACTACCGGTGCTTATGGTGAACCCGGTTCTGAACAGGCAGACAGCATCGCCATCACACTGCTGCTACCAAATCGTCTGGAAGACCAATTCTGCTTTTGCAACGGAAAAGTCATCCAGTCTCTCGAATTCATAAGGAGTGATTGCTATGATTTCAACCACATTTGAAATAACTGATCAGCAACGAGAAGCGTGCGCGGTCAGCGTTATGCGCGCCATGCTTGAAGATTACAGTAAGGATACCGGAGTTCCTTTCTCCAACCTGTTTTTCCAGTTTGCGTCATCTCCGGCATACAAAATGCTGTTTGATTATTCCACCGGACTTTGGATGGAAGGGCCGGATTATCTCCGAGATACCTTTGAAGATACCCTAAATCCCACTGATCCAGTTTCAGCATAGGAGCTTCCATGATCGAGAAAAAAATCAACACTTCTGAATCATCCGATTCCATCTCTGAGGAAGAAATGCTTCGCCGTCTTGGTATTACAGAGAACAATCTTGCAGGTTTCAACGATCTGAAAGTCGTTCCCGATCCAGATGAAGGTGGATTTGTTGTTTCCTACCCCGACCTGCCCGGATGCATTACCTGCGGTGACACAATAGAAGCAGCAATCGCTAATGCTCGGGATGCAAAAGCCGAATGGCTTGCTGCGGCATCGGAAGAAGGAATTAACAACCAGCTGCCTTCCCGAAACAAATTAGACCACAGGCCCAGTAACATGTTCCCCGCCCAGCCGCACAAGGCCGAGCGGGGATTTTTCACGCTCAGAATTTGTCCATTTATCAGCACCTTATAAAAATCAGCACCTTTTTCCAAATGTCAGCGTTTTAACTGAATTCAAGTCGA
>NZ_CAXSVO010000074.1:0-2892 GCF_964240875.1 Ruminococcus sp. 5_1_39BFAA
GAAATCCCATTTTATTGCTTTTTCTCCCTTCATTCATACTATTTCGGCTTTTCATTCCATTCTTTGCGTGATATAATAGCTTGAGACTACCAACTGGAGGACTGCCATGCTGACAATTAATCAGTTAATGAAATACCTTCGTTCCAGACACCATATTTCTATTAAAAGCAACCAAGCACAGGCGCTTCGAAATATTGGATATTATCACGGCTACAAAGGTTATCGTTTTATCCGTACACCACAACAACGGATAAATTTCACAAATTTTGACGAAGTTATCGCTCTTAACAAATTCGATATGGATCTTAAGGCGCTATTCTACCCCAAAGTCATGTTTATTGAGAATGCTCTGAAAAGTTACGTCATTCAGTCTGTATTGAATGATTCACATTCAGAGAATCTTGATAAAATTTTTTTCAACATCGGTCACCGCTTATCGTGCATTTTCCCCCGGAAGTGACATGTACCATAAGCAATACGCAAAGCGCATGACACTTAAGGGAAAGATTAACAATGCGCTTCTTCGTGACTACTCAAATGCGCGCCAAACTGTGAATCATTTTTTTGATGCAGATCGTTCAATCCCAATCTGGGCAATTTTCGAATCACTTACTTTAGGTGAATTCGGGACGTTTTTTGCTTGCTGCAATGCAAATGTTAAACTCGCCACTTCTGCGCTTCTACATTTGCCAAGTAATCTCGATGCCGATGGACGAATCACCGAATTTATCATTTATGCTGTTAAAGACCTTCGAAACGCTGTTGCCCATAACAACATAGTTTTTGACACCCGATTCAGGACAGGCGATATAAATCGCCGTCTTGTTTCACTTCTGGAATCTGAGATTGGCATCACAGGCCTTGATTTCAAATACATATCATCCTATGTTGTCCTTCTGATCTACACTCTGCGAAAAATGGGTGAAACAAAAACATCGTGCAAGCAATTTCTCAATGCCTATATTTCTTTAACAGACGACCTTAGGCGTCAATTGCCTTCAAATGTTTGTGCTCAGATTCTAGGGTCCCAGCAACGTCCTCACCTCCGTCAATTGCAAAATTTCATTAGCAATTCGTAAAATCACTTGCATATTCTCCTTGCATATGGTATAGTATAAACATGAATCGCGGTGGTCGTCTTCGGACAACACCTTGAAAGAGCCTGATGCGTCGGGCTCTTTTTTCTTTTGTTTTCTTATTGATTTTTTTCTAGCTCCGGCAGACCGGCAAGGCTGGTATTGATACCAGCTCCTTTTTCGTCAAATTGTGAATTTTGAAAATTCGGTTGCTATTTCTGCTACAACTGCGTATAGTAAAAGTAGGGAATCCCTACTTCCCACTTTTTCCCAAAGGAGGTTCTTACGATGTCTGAAGCAACAGTTGTAATCAATGATGCCAGAGTGATGGCAAAAGGCCAGGTTACTATCCCTAAGAATATCCGCGCCGCACTGGGTATCTCCACTGGAGATCGTGTTACCTTTATCGTCGAGAATGGAACAGTACGAGTCATCAACTCAGCGGTATATGCGATGCAAAAATTCCAGGAACAGATGAAGGGCGAGGCAGGAAAAGCCGGTTTTGCTTCAGAGGATGATGTGGCCGATTGGATCACGGATTCCCGCCGTGAGGAGAACGCCGAATGAGGATCATCCTGAATTTCTGGCCATGTGAATATTTCTGCCTCAAAAGCTCACCAAAGGCCGGTGGGCTTTTCTTTTTGCCATAACAGCCGGCAGTACCTTTTATCCGAAGAACATCATCCTTCCTCCTTATCCTGCTTCTCCAGCTCCGGCAGACCGGCAAGGCTGGTTCCGAGGGATGCGATGCCCGCCAGCAGCGCCGCACTGCCCACAGATACCCAGTCCACAGCACCGCCCGGCATCTGGGTCACCAGAAGCGCCGCACCAGTCTGGAACATGGTCTTGACGGCACGGATTCCGGCCGCTTGCCACCACTCTGCACTCATGAGATACTTCATTGTTTTCATCCTCCTTGTTGAAATTAAAAAACCAGAAGCCCACGATTGGGATCATCGTAGATGCTGCCCTGCTGACCCTCGTTTCGGATACAGCGGTCAAGGGCCATGATCGCAGCCACGATGCCGTCGATTTTCTCCGGGCTTTTGGCTTTTGTCGGTTTGATATTCTCGGCCGGGTCTTTCTCCACGACCACGTTGCCGGCCATCCATGCCATGATGGGGTTGCCGCCGTGGATGATGCGGCCTTCCATGAGGAGCTTGTAGAACTCCTTGGTGGGCGGGCTCATATCCTTGAATCCCTGACCAAAGGGCACGACCGTGAAGCCCATGCCCTCAAGATTCTGTGTCATCTGTACCGCTCCCCATCTGTCAAATGCGATTTCGAGGATGTGGTACTGCTTGCCCAGCTCCTCGATGAACTTCTCAATGAAACCATAGTGGATGACGTTGCCCTCCGTCGCCATGAGGTATCCCTGCTGATGCCAGACATCGTAAGGAACGGATGCCCTGCGCACACGCAGCGGGATTGTGTCCTCCGGTATCCAGAAGAACGGGAGCATGATGTATTTCTCGTCCTCTGTCCGGGGCGGGAACATCAGCACAAAAGCCGTGATGTCGCCGGTGCTGGAAAGGTCCAGTCCGGCATAACAGTCACGGCCTTTGAGGGCTTCCATATCGATGGGCTGGTTGCCCAGCTCGTAGATGTGTTCCGGGATAAACCGGGTCAGGGATGCCACCCACATATTCAGTCGGAGCTGCTTGAACACGTTCTCCTCCGCAGGGTTGTCCAGCGCGTCCCGGTACATATCCCGCACACGGTCGATCTGGATGGTCTGATGTCGCCCCGCAAAATAAAGTTCCTGTCTCTTGCACAAAAACAGCGAATTATTATATCAGTTCCATAATGATGTCTC
>NZ_CAXSVO010000075.1:0-2812 GCF_964240875.1 Ruminococcus sp. 5_1_39BFAA
AGAGAATCCTGAACGGGGATGGAGGAAGCTGGATCAAAGAACCGTACGATGCGGAAGCAATCTATTACCAGGCACAGCCGGTAGCTACACAGGAAATAACTCCGGAAGGAGAATAATGGTCAATGCCCCGGACTTTCCCAAATGGATTGTCTGGGGCATTCACATTTCCCACACCCTAAAAAACAAGGAGCTGATACCATGACCAACGAACAGTTAGTGATCCGGATAAGGGCCGGGATAGATGTAGCTGAGAATATGCTTAAGCTGTGGCAGCAGAACCAGGGATTCATAGTTGCCATTGCAAAGCGCTTCCAGGGTTATGAGGATATGGAGGACTTAAAGCAGCAGGGGTATATTGGGCTGTGCCAAGCTGTAGATGGTTATAACCCGGATGAGGGTGTACCATTTATTAATTATGCAGGCTTCTGGATTAGGCAGAGTATGCAGCGGTATATAGAGGACTGCGGAAGTGTTGTCCGGATCCCGGTTGATCTCCGGTCAATGATAGGAAAGTACAAGAAGCTGACTGCTGCCTTTCTTACACAATTTGACCGGAAACCCACAGATCGGGAATGTTGTTATTACCTGGGCATTAGTCATAGAAGGCTGGATCAGCTTGCGAAAGCTATGGCCATGGACGATATGGGAAGTCTGGATGTGCTAATCGGAGAAGGTGAGGAGGGCAGCAGCCGACAGTGATCCGGATGCGGTACCAGGAAGGGAAGACTTTGAAAGAAGCTGGAGCGGCAGCAGGGCTTACCGTTGAACAGACCAGGCAGCAGCAGAACAAGGCATTGAGGGCCATGAGAGAGTCGGGCCAGAGTACTGCAGTCTCTTATGTACGGTGACACTTACAGCAAAGCCCTGAAGAGGAATGCGTGGGGCATTTCAATCGTACCTGGACAAGTTCCACGGAGTATACAGCGTTGGGGTGTTGTTGGTAAGCGGATCATGATTTAAGTATCATTTTAGTATCAACAACCAAAAAAGAAAAGCCGGGAATCAGCTATTTTAGCGGCTCCTGGCTTTTGTAAGAGCAGATAACGGGAATCGAACCCGCCTCCTCAGCTTGGGAAGCTGATGTTCTACCAATGAACTATATCTGCATGTGGTCATTATAGCACAATGCAGCGAAAAATCAAGAGCTTGAAAATTTTTTTTGACTATAAGGACCGCAGCGGCGATACGCGTTTCATCGCAGTTGACAAGAAAAAACAGGATGATAAAATAGAAGAAAGCACCGGCTGGAGAAGAATACGAATACACACATCAGCCGGACGAGGAGGACAGGATATGAAAATCGGATTTATCGGATGTGGAAATATGGCTTCCGCAATGATCGGCGGGATTTTGAAAAACGGAGTTTTTCAGAAAGAAGAGATTATTGTTTCAAATCTCACAGAAGAGGGAAGCAGAAAAAGCAGGGAAAAGCTGGGAGTTGTGACCACAATGGACAACCGGGAGGTTGTAAAAAATGCAAAGATTGTTATACTTGCAGTGAAGCCCCAGTTCTATGAGGAGGTACTCTCAGAAGTAAAAGATCTTTTCACACCGGAGCATATGGTGATCGGAATTGCACCGGGCAAAACGCTGGCATGGCTGGAAGAAAAATGCGGCCAGCCCTTAAAGATCGTGCGTCTGATGCCAAACACCCCGGCACAGGCAGGGGAAGGCATGACCGGAGCCTGCATCAATGAAAAGGTGACAGAGGAGGATCTGGAACAGGTTCTTGCCATTACAAACAGCTTCGGATGCACAGAAGTGGTGCCGGAACGCCTGATGGATGCGGTGGGAGCTGTCAGCGGCTGCTCTCCGGCCTACGTATTCATGTTCATAGAGGCGATGGCGGATGCAGCGGTAGCGCAGGGAATGCCCAGAAAGCAGGCATATCGTTTTGCTGCCCAGGCTGTATTGGGAAGCGCAAAGCTGGTTATGGAAACAGGCCTGCATCCCGGAGAGCTGAAGGATATGGTGTGCTCTCCGGCAGGAAGCACCATCGAAGGCGTGAGAACCCTGGAACGTCTGGGCTTCCGCAGCGCTGTATTCGAGGCTTTGCAGGCATGTGCCGATAAAGGAAAGAAGCTCTAAATCGAAAGCCCTTCGCCTTTGCTTAAGGTGCTGTTGTGGTATTTTGTGGAGTAGGTCACATCCTCACTGAACCATGCGGGGGGCACATATGCATTGGCAGCTTCCTCTGAAGGAAATTCCACTTCAGCCAGCAGCAGCCCCTGGTATGGCGCGCCGAAGATATCAAGCTCAATGGAAAGCCCGTCTTTTTCCGGGATCACGTACCGCACCTTGGAGATCACGATTCCGTCAGCCTTTGGACGAAGGTGCTCGTAAGCTTCCCGGGTAAGAGGAAGATTGTACTCCTCACGGGCGAGAAGCCCTTTCGACTTGTAGGTGAGATAGTAAGAATTATTGGAACGGCGGATGCGCACAACAGGATCCGTGCAGAGATAGCCCTGTTCGATCTGTTTGCTGGGATACTGTTCCAGATTTTCGGGGAGCTTATTTTTGTCGATGAGAAATTTTCTCTCTATTTCCATAATGGATCATACCTCCTGGATAAATATTGCGGCGCTGCGCTGTATCCAGTATACTCCAGGAAAAAGTCGTGCGCAAGGGTGCAGCTTATTATTGCCGTTATCGGCAGCGCACGCCCTCACAGCAGCGAACTCACCGGATACACAGAATTTGCATAAAAGCAGCAAATGCACCGGGATGCACAGAACTTGCATAAAAGCAGCTTCGCACCTGCGATTCTCGGCGAATTTGCCGCATTGTAAAAAAGAAAGAGCGATGTTATAAT
>NZ_CAXSVO010000076.1:0-2573 GCF_964240875.1 Ruminococcus sp. 5_1_39BFAA
CAATAAATGTGCTTCATCCAGAATGCAGACTACTTTTTTGTGCTGTACTCCGCGGATGATCTCGATCTGTTGCTGCAGCTGGCGTTTGGAATCTCCCCTGTAAAACTTAGATTCCAGTCCCAGCTGGTCCAGGAGTCCTTTATAGAACCATCTTGGAGTCAGTTTTGAATCGGAAAGATAAAGGACAATGTATTCCGATTTTGGAAGTTCTTCATAAAAGCGGCGGATCAATGTAGATTTGCCACAGCCGGGATCTGCAGTGACTACTGCAAACTTCTGGCGGTCTGCCACATAAGCAAGACGCCCGAGAGTCTCTCGAAAAGAATCCGATTCATACAGTTTATCTGCAGGGACATCCCTTACAAAGGGGGTATGTTCCATGCCAAAGAACGTTTCATACATTGCCATCTGCCTCCTTTCTGTAAGATGCGAAGGAAATGGCATTGGCTACCTGTTCACGGTTCTTTTCATGCTGTATTTCAAGAGCATCTAAAAAGCGTGAAGTACTTGGCTTCTGTTCCTGCATGGAAACCGGGAGTGTAGGATTTTTATCACAGTAAGACCCGATCTTAAGTGGTCTGGCTGTGAAGGGCTCATAACCGGGATAAGTGACAGTCAGTACTTCCGGAGCCGCAGGATCGTAAGCAATTCCTACTTTGTATCCGATCAGTTCAGGCTTTGTTTCATAACGCTGTCCCCGGAAACTGATGCAGGCTCCTTTATCAACTTTACGTTCTTCATGATGAAGAAAGGCCTCTGAAACAACAGATGCATTGATGAAGTTAAGGGGACGTGTGTCCCGGTTCCATTCCTGAAGCGGCGTAATTCCGTTTTCAGGTACTGCAGCGCCAAGGCTTTCATAATATTCAGAAATCCCCTCGTGCGGCTTTTTGTGATAATACTCTTCAAGGAAGACGGACCATAAATGGTTCAGTTCTTCCAGGGATCTTATATTTTTCAGTTTGGCTTCCCGATTGAAGGTATCCACTACCTGGTGGAACTTTTCAATCTTTCCCTTACTTTTTCCACTCCGGATGCGTGCGAATTTCACGCGGATCCCAAGCCTGGCAAGGGAACAGCTTAACTGTTTGGCAACATACTGACTGCCATGATCGAAATAGCAGGCATCAAATGATCCGTAGCGTATAATGGCCTGATGGAAGGTATCTTCCACGATTGTTTCTTCCTGATTATCATAAAAACGGGAAGACAAGATATATCTGGAATGATCATCGATCGCTGAAGATAAATAAGTCTGGACTTTTGCTCCATTTTTACCGATAGGCAGTTTGGGGCCATATTTGATGTCTCCCTGGATCAGCATCATGCGGTGTGGCTTGCAGAACCGTTTGGATGAGCTTTCGCGTGCGTCCCGGTACATCTTCATATGTTCCCTGCCAAAACCACGCTTATAAAGATGCCGTTCCAGAGTCGGACGTTTTAAAACTCCGGGAGCCACATGTCCTTCCATCTCCAGGATCAGAATGATCTGTGCGACGGAACGTTCCGGTACTTCCTTTCTGAGCTGGATAGCCTGTTCTACAAGAAATTCAAAGTTTTCGGGCAGTCCCTGTGAGCGGTGTTTCTTCCTGGTTGCCGGTTTTAATCCGGAAAACTGTCCTTCTCTGTATGCTTTTTCATAGCGGTATAGAGAACGGACCGTGATTTCATTTTCCTCGGCGATCTTTTTGCGGAGCTGGAGCTTTTTGGCATTATCCAGATCCTCGCGCAGAAGCGGGGAAATGAGCTGGAAACGATGGAGTGCTTCCTGTTCTTCCCATTGTCTTACTATCTGTTGGTTTGTATTCATAATTCGTGACCTCCTTTTGAGACCACTATATAGGAAAAGCCTGTGACAGACGAACGAAAGTAGGTGCATGCGTGTATCAGTAAAAAGCCGGCAGAAAACCACCGCTGTTGTAAATAATGCGGATGGCCTTTTCCAGCCAGTTAAAATATTTTTTCCTGACCGCTTCAAGCAGTGACTGGTCAGAGAAAAGAAGATCCTTGCCAAGTCCGAGAATACTGTATCCTGCATTTCTAAGATATCCTTCCATGTTTGAAAGATTGAGTTGGAACCACCGCAGCCAGTACAGCATGGTACTGATCGAAGGATAGTCTTCAGAATCCTGATCATGAGGCGTTACGATCCCATCGATCACACCACTGATGACCTCTGCTTCATAGTGTTTATATGGAAGCAATACATCTGGAAGTTCATTATGATAGCTCTCACATGCAGTACATCTGAATCTCCGGATACTCAGGAAATCCCGATTACCGCCTTCATGCTTTCTGATACGAAGTCTGGAATCCCGGTATCTGAGCTGTCCACCACAGCAAGGACATCCTGGTACATTTTCACTGCTCTTAACAAAAAACACCGTTTGCCTCATTGCGAACAAGCATATACTCTGCTATAATGAACATGGTTTTTACCAGATCTCAGAGTACGCGACTGTCCAAGAGGGTGCTCTGAGATTTTTTCTTTCTGTAGGATAATGACAGTATACAGAGCAACCTGACGACAGGCAACAAAATCTAAAAAATGCTATTTTAAAGGAGCATCAACA
>NZ_CAXSVO010000077.1:0-2469 GCF_964240875.1 Ruminococcus sp. 5_1_39BFAA
GATAATGACAGTATACAGAGCAACCTGACGACAGGCAACAAAATCTAAAAAATGCTATTTTAAAGGAGCATCAACAGCTAATAAAAAAACATGGAAGAGATATTGGAGTAGATGGTATTATTCTGGAATTGAAAGTTGATTATATGCCGGAAGATGGAATCCGACAGATTAAAGAAAAGAGTTACGTTCCGCTTTTTCAGGGGAAACTTGGAGAGGAATGCAAATATGTGTAGAATCCGAGGTGGCGAAATCAGTTATGACAAAATTCAGATGAAACGTCAATGTAAGGTGGAAGACTTATAAGGGAAATTATGTCGACCTTTTGCAATAGAAAAAGATGTTTTTAATTGCGAGATTAGCCAATTGGTTACTTTTCATATTATACTGGATGTTTAATACTGAAAAGAGTCGCAACTTTTATTTTTGTACTACAGTATTTCTTATTATGGAAAATACTGGATATCTCTGTTATAATTATAGATAATTAGCAGTTATCTGTAAATCAGAAGAGGAATATACGTATGCTTACATCAATAGAATACATTACAGAAAATTTCAATAACCAATTTTGGGAACTTGGAAACGATCTTGGAAATAAATTTGAGGAATACATACATTCAATATTAGCAAAAGAACTGAAACCTTACTATAAAGATGGTTTGCGGATAACAAAAACCTCTCATACACGAGATGATGGTATTGATATTTATATTGAGTCATCAGTTTCATTTGTATTACTGGGAGTTAATTTTGCATTAAATGGAAAAGAGACTATCAAAGTAGTCATAGAATGTAAATCTACAAGTCATAATAAGATTGCGCTGGATAAATTTGCAAGAAATATTATCGAAAACAGTGATATAGATCTGGATTATTTTATATTAGTAACCAATGGAACCATCGTTCCAAGTGCATTTTATGCGGCAATTACAGAATTTCAAAAAAGCAATTGTTGCTTTCTGCTTTTTGACCAGTATTTTCTTCTTCAATTTTTAAATCAATCAGAATACAGTATTGAGTGGAATGCCTGTTTTATTCAGCAGTCGTCGCCTATACAACTACAGTATCAGATAAGAAAAGGAAGGATTGACGGTCGTAATTGCTTTGAGTTATATTTCGACATAAGAAATTACTCTAATCAGCCGACTAATATAAAATTAAATTTGATTTCTAATAGAAATTGGAATATAGAAGACTCACTGAATGAAAAGTTGGTACCGGCTCATCAGGGGATATGTCTTCGCTTTTTGGTAAAAAGAATCTATAACGATGGGCTAAATGATTTTAGATTAAATATATCCTATAATAATCAATCGCAGCTTTTATATATTAAGAATCCGGAAGTTGTCCCGGATTTTCAACCACCATTATCAGGAGCTGAGCATAAAAGAATCATTACACAAATATATAACGAACTATTAGATCTATCGTCTCCTCATTTTTACTATTTATATGGAGAAGCGGGAATTGGCAAAACCCGGATTATCGATGAGATAATCAAAGAGATTTATAGTACTGACTATATTTATTTACATATTTTATGCAAACAAAATAATAAACAAACATTGCGTAATCTTTTATGCAAAGAGCTAAAAATAAGAAATACGGATGAATCCTTACAGAAGATCTTATTTAATTATTTTAAATCAAAACCATTTGCAAGGCTTTTGATTGTAATCGAAGATCTTCATAATGCATCTGATGACTTCTATAGTGAATTAAAGAATATGATAAGCCAAATGTCCGGTATTCCTTGCGCGTGTCTCTTAGCAGGCAGGGAAGATACTACTGTATTTAATGAGTCATTTTTCTCTTGCTCAAGCTGGCTAAAAGAACATACTCAATCATTTGAAATAGTTCCATTCGACGAACCAGACTGCCAGAGATTTATAAAATCTGTGATTAAAGATATTCCTTCGATGGTTTTAGAGAAACTAGCAAATATTTCAAAAGGGAATCCATTTTATATAGTACAGTTTATAGAATACCTGTTAGAAATTAATTTTGCTACTTTACTTAACAGAAATACGGTAGGCATGACCAATGTAAATACGTTTTCAAGTCAGAAATATATGCCATCTAAAATAGAAAGTTTAATTAAAAAACGGAAAGATTGGCTATTACAATTAGATGATGGACAAAAATATGTTGATTTTTTACAAATTCTTTCGTTGTTTGGGATAACTGCGCCTTCTAATATTCTTGAAGAATACTGGGGGAGAGAAAATGCAGAATTAGTTAGCCCTCTATTCACAAAACATTACTTATCTTTGGACGATAATGGCGATATAAAATTTGATCATGAAACGTTATATTTATACTACAATCAACAACTGAAGCATAAACAAAAGCTAACTTATATTAGCAATTTGATTTTAGAACATCATATAGGAATTTGGAATTATTTATCAAACTTCACAAAAGCAAAATTATTATTTTACTCAAAAAAATATAAAGAGTCAGAGAAAT
>NZ_CAXSVO010000078.1:0-2090 GCF_964240875.1 Ruminococcus sp. 5_1_39BFAA
AAAGCGTGGGGAGCAAACAGGATTAGATACCCTGGTAGTCCACGCGGTAAACGATGAATACTAGGTGTCGGGGAGCATAGCTCTTCGGTGCCGCCGCAAACGCATTAAGTATTCCACCTGGGGAGTACGTTCGCAAGAATGAAACTCAAAGGAATTGACGGGGACCCGCACAAGCGGTGGAGCATGTGGTTTAATCCGAAGCAACGCGAAGAACCTTACCAAGTCTTGACATCCCTGTGACCGGCCTTTAACCGGGCCTTCCCTTCGGGGCACAGGAGACAGGTGGTGCATGGTTGTCGTCAGCTCGTGTCGTGAGATGTTGGGTTAAGTCCCGCAACGAGCGCAACCCTTATCCTTAGTAGCCAGCACGCAGTGGTGGGCACTCTGGGGAGACTGCCAGGGATAACCTGGAGGAAGGTGGGGATGACGTCAAATCATCATGCCCCTTATGATTTGGGCTACACACGTGCTACAATGGCGTAAACAAAGGGAAGCGAGAGGGTGACCTTGAGCAAATCCCAAAAATAACGTCCCAGTTCGGACTGTAGTCTGCAACCCGACTACACGAAGCTGGAATCGCTAGTAATCGCGGATCAGAATGCCGCGGTGAATACGTTCCCGGGTCTTGTACACACCGCCCGTCACACCATGGGAGTCAGTAACGCCCGAAGTCAGTGACCTAACCGAAAGGGAGGAGCTGCCGAAGGCGGGACGGATGACTGGGGTGAAGTCGTAACAAGGTAGCCGTATCGGAAGGTGCGGCTGGATCACCTCCTTTCTAGGGAAGAAGTAGAGGAAGAAGTGTGTGTTTCACTGTGGAGTTATCATGCGTGAACACTTAGCGAAGCAGAGCCGTAGGCGAAGGCTGAGCTTAGTGAGGAACGTAGTTCTGTCGACGTAAGGAGACAGAACTTCCGATAACGATTTTTCTGGTGCCGATGCGTTTGGGGGACACACCCGTTCCCATCCCGAACACGACGGTTAAGACCCAAGCGGCCGATGGTACTGCACTGGAGACGGTGTGGGAGAGCAGGTGGGCGCCAGATCAAAAGAAAAAGACAGGTTTTAACCTGTTGATATATATACAGGCATTGGAAAGCGAGCTGTGCAAAAACATAGCGGAAAAAGTCGAGATCCGAGGATTTCCGATGCTAACCCGACCAGCAGGGAAGTGCTGTTGTGATAACTGGTTTTACCAGTGATTTAAGAAGAAAAGTGATTTTCCTCTTAAATGACTGATAAAGCATCAGTCAATATTGTACCTTGAAAACTGCATACATGTGATTTGATTAAGTTAATCAAATATCCTTGATACAAACGTTAAACGTAAGATAGGAAGACATCGATAACATAGTTATCAACAATGAGAATCAACGAACCGAATGTTCCTAACGCTATAGGAACATGCAAAGGTCAAGCAATAAGGGCACAGGGCGGATGCCTTGGCACTAAGAGCCGATGAAAGACGTGATAAGCTGCGAAAAGCTTCGGGGAGGAGCAAATATCCATTGATCCGGAGATCTCTGAATGGGGAAACCCGTATGAGCAGACCTCATACATCCATACGCCAATCCATAACGTATGGAAGGGAACCCGGGGAACTGAAACATCTAAGTACCCGGAGGAAAAGAAAGAAAACTCGATTCCGCAAGTAGCGGCGAGCGAACGCGGAGGAGCCTAAACCAGAGTGCGTGCATTCTGGGGTTACGGACTGCAATTAAGATTCTCGGAAGCTAACAGAACGGTTTTGGGAAAGCCGGCCAAAGAGGGTGAAAGCCCCGTAAGTGAAAGCGGAAGAGACTGAGCAGGATCCAGAGTACCACGAGACACGTGGAACCTTGTGGGAAATCAGGGGGACCACCCCCTAAGGCTAAATACTACTTAGTGACCGATAGCGCATAGTACTGTGAAGGAAAGGTGAAAAGGACCCCGGGAGGGGAGTGAAAGAGAACCTGAAACCCTGTGTCTACAAGCTGTGGAAGTACTTTATAGGTACAACCGCGTACTTTTTGTAGAACGGTCCGGCGAGTTACGCTTACTGGCAAGGTTAAGTCCTTAAGGGACGGAGCCGTAGGGAAACCAAGTCTTAA
>NZ_CAXSVO010000079.1:0-2018 GCF_964240875.1 Ruminococcus sp. 5_1_39BFAA
AAGCCCTTTAAATGGACTTATAAAGGTATACCTTTGACGGTTTGATATTGCTTAATTATTAATGCAATGCTGTACTATGACACTTTCAGACTTCGTCTGCAAAGATGTCGTGGGCAAGGGAGTTCCCCCTTGACCTCCTTTAGATACCTCAATCATAAAAGCAGACTGTCCACTCATCAGACAGCCTGCTTTTATTCTCTCAGTATATCGCCCGTCGGCAAAGACCAATACCACAGAAAGCCTTTCTTTTTAGAAATAACCCCCGCTTTCTTCTTTGCCTTTTTTATGGTCGATTTCTTGAACCCTGCGGCTTCAAGTCTTTCTTCACAATCCGTAGACAGCATTTCTCCGTCTTTCAGCATTTCTAAAAGAAATTCTTTCGCCTTGATTTCCTTGTCATTCGGTCTGCCCATTTTTGGTGCGAGGGACTGGAACGCTTCTTCTGCTGTCATTTCCATTTCAGAAATAAAGTCAACTCCTTTTTCCGCAACCTCAAAAAGAATTGCCGAACCTGTCGGGGCAAGGTTGGATTTTACCTGCACCATATATCTTTCCGCTGGTGCTTCTTTGTTCGGTGTGCGTGTGATTGCAAGAATACTTCTTGCAGCACCCGCAATATCAATCGAACCGTTGGTGCGATAAAGCGGGTTAGTATCTTTCATCTTATTCATATGAGCGATAATCACGATGGCACAGCCAGTATTTTTTGCAACCGCTATCAGATGATTAAACTCTGCTCGTGTTTCGTTGGCATTGTTCATTGAACAGCTCTCTCCGATATAGGAACTCATCGGGTCAAGAATTAAAAGTCTTGCGTGATACCTTTCGATTGCTTCAGCAATACGGTTATCCCCAAAGGATAAAGACTTCACATCTTCCTTAATGAAGATAAGGTTTTCTCCGTTACCGCCAGCCGAATTAAATCGGGGTACTACCGTATCGTCTGCGTCATCTTCCGTTGTCTGATAAATAATAGTCATAGGCTCGATTTCTTTATCGCTAAAGGGGAGATGTTCTCCTTTTGAAAGCAGGGCGGCGATTGACAGCATTAACTTGCTTTTTCCATCGCCGGGGTCGCCCTGCAAAAGCGTAACCTTACCAAACGGAATATACGGATACCACAGCCATTTCACTTCTTTCGGTTCGATTTCACTTGCCTTGATAACTTCAAGAGGTACATTTACATTCATTTCATTTTCCACTTGCTTCATTTTTCTTCGTTCTCCTTTTCGATAAATACTTAGGGCAATGCACCACGATACAACGGAAACTCTGTTTACAGTCATTACTGCATTTTCTGCAAATCTCGTTGTAAGTAATGCGATTTCTTTCATTCAGAAACAACGCCCACTCTTGTTTCCGTTTTTTGCTCATTCTCGGCATATCAATCCACCTTTCCGTCTGAAAATAAAAAAACCACAGGAAAGATACTTCAAGCCTTGTTTCTGTCATTTCTCGGGGCGAAAATCGGGCAAAATTGCCTTTCTAAGCCTTTCGAAAAATTACACAAGGTCTTTGTACTAACCTGTGGTTATGTATGAAATTGTAGGGTTTTGGGTAACAAAAAACACCGTATTTCTACGATGTTTTTTGTCATTTATATTCTATTTGAGATAGCGACAAACTGAAAGTTGCTTTACAGCCATACCGACCAATCGCCATAGTCGAAAGTTCCGCTGCCGTGATGAAGTTGTCCGTTAGTTTTGAGCTGTCTAAACGCGTCTCGCATACGAATTAAAATCTCAGGCTGAATATCAAGCGAATGATGTGCGGGGAATACCCTATTTGCAGGAAGCTCTGCAATATTTTCAAGCGAACGCAAATAAGCGTGGGGGTCAGTGGACGGAAACCACGCCGTCAGCGTATCCTTGTAAACTAAATCACCCGTATAGAGATAGCCCTTTTTATTCTCCCAAAAGCACATATGACCGGGAGAATGTCCGGTAGTGTAAAATAGTTTGTGTTTCTGGTAAAAAATAACTCTTTTTTGGTAAGAATTCAGATATGACAATTCTTAT
>NZ_CAXSVO010000080.1:0-1961 GCF_964240875.1 Ruminococcus sp. 5_1_39BFAA
TCCCATCTTTGACAGTTAACAAAAGAAAAAATCGCTGCATCCCTTATATTTACTGGGCTGCAGCGATTTTTGCTGTTGTCACGAACTATAGTAATTTATTCTTTTCCTTTACTTTTTTTCTGAATTGTTTTCATTTTACTTTTGGTTATGAATTGGTAATCAGTTCGAAAGCCACAGACCTCATGAAGATCATCTGTGATAGCTTCCCGTTTGTATAAAGGAATAAATCCTTGCTCCTGTATCTCAGCAAAATTCATAGCTTTTAATGTGTCTAATAGATTTTCGCAAGTATATTTGGAATTCAGTTTCCTTTCAAGAAAACGGTAGACCATTAATGCCAGAAAACAGATCAGGAAATGTGCCTTGATCCGATTTTCATCCTGTAAATAAACAGGTCTTGCTGAAAAATCTGTTTTCATGATTCGGAAGCATTCTTCTATCTGCCATCTGCCTTCACTTACTTTTAATATATCGCCGACTTCATCATCCAAAAGATCTGTGCATACGGCATAGAACCCGTCATACTGTGCTTCCTCAGAAATCTTATTTTCATCAAGATAATGTTGTACACTGGCGGCTTCCCCTTCTTCTGTAACTGCCATGGTTCCGATAAAGCGGGCCGGATCATTCGGGTTCTTTCGATTCTTTTTGGTGCTTCCCGAATCCAGCATTTTTTGTGCCCGTTCTACCTGCTTATCACGGATGGATTTTTGATAAAGTGCATACTTTGGGGAATAGGTGATAATCAGCCGCTGATGCAGTTTCTTTGTTGTATATGGCCCATCTTTGTAATACAATCCCTTGTCATCTTCGGGCAGTTTTGTGATATCTACAGGCGTGTCATCGGATACCCTTTTAAAGCCCTGCGGACTTAGCGCCCATTCTTTTTCTTCTTTCTTCAGTTTTTTAATGGATTGTGTCACAATATAAGCCCGTTCTCCCATATGGTTATATTCCCTGATGGATTCGGAGCCGAGTCCTGCGTCACTGCAATAGATAAATTTCTGACATCCGAAGTCCCCAAGGACTTTCTTTTCTAATGGTTTTAGAGAGGTCTGCTCGTTTGCGTTTCCTGGAAAGAGTGAAAAAGCAAGAGGAATCCCATCACCGTCCATGAACAGTCCCATCTGGATAATCGGATTAGGCCTGTGTTCTTTGCTTTTCCCATATTTCTTACTCCCATCTTCTTGTTCGATCTCAAAATAATAATTAGAGCAGTCGTAATAGAGGATCTTATCATTTCTTTTTCCGAGAAAATGGCTGTTTTTGTAAACTTCCGCCTGTATGAGGTCGCATTCAGAGCCAAGAACATCCAATGCCCGGTATACATCATGAAGTTCATAGGATGGTTTTTCCAAAAATTCAGATGCCGCATTGTAAGAAGAACGTTTACTACAGGGTTCCAGGATTCTTGTGTATATCAGGTCGGAAAGGATTGCGTTGATGTCATATTTAAATTTATATTTCTGTTTTAATTTCCGGCAGATTTTATTCATTTGCAGTTGATAATAAACGAACTGCAGAAAAAGATAGCCGCCGCGGAAGAAAGTCTGTTTATCATAGTCTAGTTGTCTGTCAGCATGGAAAGTAATCTGTACCAGCCGATTCTCCTGTTCCTGCTTATATTTTAAAGTTTCAAGCCGGGCTTCTTCTTTTGCCCAAGCTAATACATCGTCACGTGTTGGGCCATGTTCGGGCAAAAGCTCTTTGAGTGTTCCGAGTTTTCGGATAATGACAGAAGTGCTTACTCCTTTATCGTTAATATATCCTTTGGAAATATAGAAGGACTCGGCATTCTTTGATTTTGATGTGGTTACTCTCATTGGAAACGCCTCCTTTACTATATTTTACCATACATTGCAATAAAATGCAATATATAAAAGCCAAAAAGTTGACACAAAAAATGCAGGTTTTATGCGACCTGCAAGCTATTTTTCTATAATTCAACTGTCAAACTCCCG
>NZ_CAXSVO010000081.1:0-1875 GCF_964240875.1 Ruminococcus sp. 5_1_39BFAA
ATAGAGTAAAACGCTTGCATCTATCATTTTGGTGCAAGCGTGATTCATGGGTAGCGTAGCAATATTTTGCGCTTACAGAAATATGGCTATGGGAGCTAATTTAGAGAAAATTATGGGAGGGAATATTGCATGGGAAAAATATTTATTATACTTATGATTTGTTATATGGGTATTTTCCATATCTCCAGTGTTTCGCAAGTGCATTCTAATGAAACATCAAATAAAAGTGTTATAAGTGAATTTGAATCACTGCCTTTTCAGGTGGTAGTGGATAAAACCTCTTTGGAAACCGGGCAATTTGAAAAAGTGACCTGTTATGTTGTATCGGCAGTTGATGATTTTAGTTATAGTGTTTTCGCAGAAAACGGTAAAATTAGCAACAAATATTCATCATCTTTTGATTATTCTAGGCCGAGGGAAGAATTTACAGACACAATCAACATCGAGTGTACAGATAGAACGACAGGACGGGAATACTCTTTCTCTATTACGTTGTTTTTTTTAGATCATACATCAGTAAATGTATTAGATGATTGGTATATAAATGATTATGGAGAGGATGGATAACTTAAATGAAAAAGAAAGTATGTATAGTAGTTTTAGTTTTAGCGATTAGTGGCTTTTTAACGAGCATTAGCTATTTGACGCAAGGTATTTCTGCGAGAGGAATTGGTGGAGTAAACTATGGGAGAGTTATATTCCCACTGTTAGTTGGTGGAATTGCTGTTTATTTTTTGAAAAAGGACAAGAAAAACTCTTGATTCAAAAAGGTACTTATACGTCAGAGCCACCGCATACATCATAAAGCTGATCAGAAAAAATGCGGTGCTTGGGGAGATGATCGTCACCCTGGGTTCTACCTAAAGAGCAGATCTACGAAGCGGTCTGGAAAGCGGACTCGGAGCATTGTGGGGCGGCGGTGGCGAATGTGGTGTATTCCCTCAGACGTAAGATCGGGGACGCGTACATTGAAACGGTGGTTGGGAGCGGGTATCGGTTTGTAGTGTAAAAGAACATCCCAGGGGAGCAATGTAAGCTGCTACCCTGGGATATTTTTATTACGGCTTTAGCCTGTTCAAAACATCTACGCATCGTGTAGGTGTTTTGAACTATAATCCACCTGCTTTGCGGGTGGTGGCCATCGTTATACGCAAAAATCACCTTTCCGCGTTATAATAGAGGTGTCCAGCCACTATTAAGAAAGGAAAGGTGATTTTATGGCAAAGAAAACCAATGATTTATCACACACAAAATGGATGTGTAAATATCACATTGTTTTCACTCCAAAGTATAGACGAAAAATAATTTATAATCAATACAAAGCTGATATTAGGGATATTATAAAACAGTTGTGCTCTTACAAAGGGGTGGAAATTATTGAAGGGCATCTTATGCCCGATCATATCCATATGTTAGTTAGTATACCGCCAAAATACAGTGTTTCCAGCTTTATGGGATATTTAAAGGGGAAGTCCGCACTTATGATATTTGATAGGCACGCAAATTTAAAGTATAAATTTGGAAATAGGCATTTTTGGAGTGAAGGATATTATGTAAGTACAGTAGGGGTAAATGACGCCACAGTACGTAAATACATCCAAGAACAGGAAAGATATGATATTATGCAGGATAAGCTTAGTGTAAAAGAATATGAAGACCCTTTTAAGGGTTAAGGCGAAGTAATACAAATGCCCTTTTAAGGGCGGCGACGAGTCAAAAGCAGAGTGGCTGGAGCAAAGCGAAAGCCAGCGCCTTGAGACGCTGGCCTAGCATTAAAGGCTTATAGCCGTCCGTCGAGCCGGTAGTGTAAAATAGTTTGTGTTTCTGGTAAAAAATAACTCTTTTTTGGTAAGAATTCAGATATGACAATTCTTA
>NZ_CAXSVO010000082.1:0-1866 GCF_964240875.1 Ruminococcus sp. 5_1_39BFAA
ATATTTTCTCGGAGTTTTAAACCTTGATTTTCAGGGCTTTTTTCTTTGCTCATTTCAAAAATCCCCCCATTTTTTTCAAAAAAATCTTGACAAATGCCTCAAAAAATGCGGCGCTTCGCGCCCTTGTTTACAAGAGGTATTCCGTCCGGCACCGCTGGACATTATCACACTTGAAATGGAGGCGTTTCCTATGTTACCTGTCTATTCCCCCGATTCACATGCTGACTTTCAGGAGTTTTTTGCTTCAAATTTCCTGAAGTTTTATCCGGATCCCTTTTCCCTTTCTCGGCAAACATGGAAAGTGATCGTCCAGTTCTGGCATATGGATCTGTCACAAACGGAACTGATCCTCATGGATTCCTATTCCAAAATGGGGCCTATGCCCAGACAGCCTTCTTCCATGCTTCGTTCTTACCTGCTCTCCTTAAAGTTGAAAGTCACTTCCGTCACTGACTGGGTATCTAAGCTGAAAGAATGTCCTCTTTATGCGATCCTCAGCGGTTTCTCCCCGGGAGATGTTCCCGGCATCGGAACCTTCTATGACTTCTTCTGGCATATGTGGAACTCGGACAAGAAACATCTTTCCACTCAGTTCCGCTATAAAAAGAAGAAAACTCCAAAAGGTAAGAAACACGGAGATAAAACTCCTAATATCGAGGATACGGCGGCTTTCCGGTTTATCCGCTTCTTCAAAAAGCATCCTCTCCCGGATAGTTCCGGCAGTCCGCTTTCCCTGATCTTCCGCTTATATAATCAGCAGTTTCTCGATATTTCTGTTTCCCGTGGTCTGATTAATCCCTCCGCTATCACGCTTGCCGGTGACGGAACTCCGGTCAGAACTATGGCCAGGCCACGCTATAAGAAAGCCTGTAAATGCTCCGAAAAAGGCATCCTTCACTGTAATTGTAAACGGATGTTTTCCCAACCGGACTGCAACATTGGATGGGATTCCTCCAGGGACTGCTATTTCAACGGCTACCATCTGTACATGTTTGTCGCTTCCGATTCGGAAAACGATCTTCCGGTATTCCCGCTTCTCGAACGGGCATCCCGTCATGACATGCTTTCTTTCCTGCACTCTTTCTTTACCATGAAAACATGGCTTCCGGAGTACCGGGTCGCAAAACTACTTTTGGATGCCGCACATGACGCGGACGCCGTCTACCGGTACTGTCAGGAGACTGGCATCCAGCCTTTTATTGACCTGAATTCCGGAAATACAGGTAACTTTATCTATAAAGATACGTTTACCGTTGGCTCAGATGGCGTTCCTGTCTGTAAGTTAGGCTTACGTATGAAACCGGACGGTGTGGAACCAGATCGGAACCGGTGTAAATGGAGATGCCCAAAGACCAACCGGTCAGGCTGCCATTGCGAAACTCCATGCTCCGATTCACCTTATGGTCGTGTTGTTCATACGCCGACCAAAGACAATCCCCGGTTATTTAACATACCGCCAAGAAACAGTAAGGAATGGGATAAGGAATATGATAGAAGAACATCCGTAGAACGCTCAAACAAACGTGAAAAAGAAGACTATAAATTAGAAGACGGCAGACACCGTTCATCCATGATGTGGTACTGCCGCCTCTACGGCATCATGATGCTCCAACATCTTGATGCCTGGGGAATGCCATCTGTCGAGGCATTCCAAACCGTATTAAGTTCCAACGCTTAACACGGATAGTTTACGACATATCATAACTTTTTTCAAGGCATAGTTTTTACTATGTCTTAAAGTCATGCCTCTTTCACATTTTTGAGGGTTCTAATCGTGCAATCATCCATCACAAGTCTATATTCAGTTGTAATTTATCCTAAAATCCAACGGGAGTTGGATGATCTAGGCTAACCCCGAGAAGTTAT
>NZ_CAXSVO010000083.1:0-1737 GCF_964240875.1 Ruminococcus sp. 5_1_39BFAA
GTAAGCGCAAAATAATTCGACGGATTGTGTTGCCCTAAAAATCATTCCATAATAATCATTAGAAAATGCAAGCATTTCACTTCATCTTCTCTTGCTAGAAATGATAGATGCGAGCATTTTACTCTATCCGATTTATGGAGGTGTGCTCATGAGAAGCAAAAGAATACCTGCCGAAAAACAATACCGTCTCATCATGGAATGCCGTCAAAGTGGATTGACAGATCATCAATGGTGTGTGGAACACGACATCAAACCGGGAACTTTTTACAACTGGGTAAAAAGGCTGCGTCAGAAAGGTTGTGTGGATTTGCCAGCGTCAACCGGACGCAGCTATCGTGCACCGGAAAGCCAGGAAGTTGTCAGAGTGGATTTTCATGATACTGACCCGCTCCCATATGAACAGCCATTAAATGTGATTCCGGTATCTACGGAAAGAAATAACCTTTCCGTAGCAGAGCCAATGAAGCTGTCTGTAGGAAGTTTTCATCTAACAATACCAAATGGAACAGATCCTCAGCTTCTGGCTCAAACGCTTCGCATTGTGAAGGAGTTGGAATGTTAGGGGATATCACAGCCGCCGATGAAATCTATATCGTAACAGGCAGAACGGATATGCGGAAATCCATTGACGGGCTGTGTGCTATTGTAGAGGATCAACTCCATATGGATCCAAGGCGAAGCGCCCTGTATCTTTTCTGTGGAAAACGTTGTGACAGGATCAAAGCTTTGCTCTGGGAATCTGACGGATTTGTGCTGCTGTATAAACGTATGGAAGTCCAGGGCAGATTCCGCTGGCCCAGAAATCAGTTGGAAGTAAAGCAACTGACCTGGCAGCAATTCGACTGGCTCATGTCCGGTCTTGAAATCGAACAACCAAAAGCATTCAAACCTACGCAATGATCGTGTAAAACCTCTATGCCAGCCAACAAAAACGGAGAGCTTTCCACACCCTGTATCATGTCTGCAATCCCTTGTAAATACTGGGTTTTCTGCTTCTTTTTCATTGCTTTTTATGGTATAATAAGAGCAGTAAAAAAGGAGCAGAAGACATATGGCTGGTAATTCAAAAGATTCAAAAATCCTTGCGTACAAGGACATGATCAACCAACTGAATACAACGATTTCCGTACAGACAGAACTGATCCAGTCTTTACAAAAAACATTGGAAGCAGACCGTCTGGAAAAAGAAAATCTTCGTCAGCAGATTGAATATCTCACGAAGAAGCTTTTTGGTACTTCCAGTGAAAAACGGAAAGATATCGATGGTCAGCTGAATCTTTTTGATGAAGCCGAGCAGGAAGCAGATCCGACATGGAAACAGGAACTTCCTGATGACATCACTGTTCCGGAACATAAGAGAAAAGCACGACGGACACATGCGGATCTCTTTAAAAATGTTCCTTCCTGCGACGAGATCATTTCTCTTCCGGAGGAGGAGCGAAACTGTCCAACCTGCGGAACGCAGATGGAATGTATTGGGAAAGAATTCGTCCGCCATGAATTCCGGTTTACCCCTGCCAAAGGGAAAGTAGTAAATATCTATCGTGAAACCTATAAATGCCCGGAATGTGCCATATCAGAGGAACACCCGGATGATCAGACATTTGTCAAAGCGCCTGTTCAGGAACCATTGATCCCAGAAAGTTATGCATCGGAATCTGTTGTAGGATGGGCAATGCACCAGAAGTACCAGAATGGTCTGCCATTAAACCGGCAGGAATCGGAATGGAAGCAGCT
>NZ_CAXSVO010000084.1:0-1712 GCF_964240875.1 Ruminococcus sp. 5_1_39BFAA
CCTTAATCCGTGGAGTTTAATTATTATTTCATGCTGCAATCACTTTGTTTATGCGGTCTGTCGATACGTTTAAAAGGATTAACAATATCACCCATTTGGTGATGTTTTCTGATACAATATTCCATAAGAAAACACCATGGAGGCAGTCATCATGAAAAAGATAAAAATTGAGTTTACCAATGAGCGGATCATCCCAGCCAGCGGCCTTGCAGTTGTCGGTGCCATTCTCGGCAAAAGCGACTTCGTAAAGCGGTGCAACCGTATGGATGTCACCCCAAACCGTTCACAGCACCAGATCAAGAACGGGGATGTCCTGCTCACTTATATCGGACTTCTCACCATGGGGAAACCTGCTTATGAGTCCGTCCATGAGTTTGATGACGACCCGGATTTTTACAAATACGCACTTGGCATTGCCAGAAGCATCCCTTCTGAGGAGACGCTGCGCCAGCGGATGGATGACATTGGCTCATCCATGCGTTCTTATATCCTTGCGGAAAACATCAAGATGCTCAGGGATAATGGCATTGTACCGGGAAAACTTCCGAACGGTTATGTGCCTGTGGATATTGATGTCACGCCCTTTGACAATTCCAAAACCAAAAAGCAGGGTGTTTCCAGAACTTATAAGGGATGTGACGGCTATGCGCCGATCATGGCATATATTGGAACGGAAGGCTATCTGGTCAACTGTGAACTCCGGGAAGGAAAACAGCATTGCCAGAAGCATACCCCTGAGTTTTTACGGGAAACCATCCGTATGTGCAGGGAGATCACGGATGAACCGCTCCTGATCCGCCTTGATTCAGGAAACGATGCCGCAGAGAATATCGGTATCCTGGTGGAAGCAGGCTGTTATTTCATCATAAAACGCAACCTCCGCAGGGAAAGCAAAGAGGACTGGCTGCAGATGGCACAGGAATACAGCCAAGATATCGAAACTCCCCGTGAAGGGAAAACCGTCTATATCGGCAGCGACTGGAAACCGGTTTCCTATAAAACAGTGGATGATGCGGAAAAAACCATCACCGTCCGTGCCGGGTACGAGATCATAAACCGTACCATTGATAAATATGGCCAGTTCCTTCTGGAAGGCGACATTGAAGTCAATACCTGGTGGACAAACCTTGGAATGACTGACCGCGAAGTCATAGGACTCTACCATGCCCACGGCGAATGCGAGCAGTTCCATAGCGAGATCAAGACCGATATGGATTTGGAGCGGCTGCCATCCGGCAAATTTGAGACCAATGAGCTGGTACTGGAACTGGCAATCCTGGCCTATAACATTCTGCGGATGATCGGACAGGAAAGCATCGGAAGGAAGGGCACAGAGACAAAACATACAGTCAGGCGCAGAAGGCTGCGTACGGTGATTGGTAATATGATCATGATGGCAAGTCACGTTACAGAGCATGCCCGGCAGTTGTTGTTAGTCCTTGGCCGAAGTAATACATGGCGGTATGCTTTTGCGCAGGTGTATACAGCATTTGCGGATTTCCGGTGATAAATGTCATCCTTCCAGGTAGCCTTTGAGAAACCAAGGGGAAAGTGTGCCCTTTTGAAAGGATTTCTAGTGTTCCTAACCGTCATTTGGAACCAAAATCAATCCAGATACATTAAAATACTGTCTTTGAAGAACTATTTATCAAGAATAAGCCAATCCGATTTGGGATTGGCATCATAAAACAACCAGTTTCACGGATTCAGGT
>NZ_CAXSVO010000085.1:0-1538 GCF_964240875.1 Ruminococcus sp. 5_1_39BFAA
GAGGCTGTAAAAAATCTTGTGTCTTTGGAAAGTGAATCTTTCTGATAAGAAATAGATATGTAAGGTTTTGCTGTCGAATTTATGATTCTGTTGTTGTCGAATCTGTCTTTCTATTTACAGTATAACCATCTGATAAGATTTTATACATCCGTTTTGATTTTTTTGCATGAAAAATAAGACATCGTATTGATTGCTTTTTCGTGGGCGCTGCCCACACCCGACCTCTGGAATAGAGTAGGGAAATTCTGGCAATAATACAAATGCCGACGGAATAGAAAGGAAGCGGGAATGGTCAGCTTTGGAGCAAATCCATTCCTGCTTTTCTTTTCTTACAAATAATTGGTAATCCGTTCTCCATACAAAACAATTAGCTGATTCAACACCTGATCCCAGTTCCGATATCTCTGCGTCCACTTCTTGACTACGTTTTCACTAGCAAGGTAAAGCATCTTTTCCAGTGCTGTATCGCTCGGAAATACACTCTTGGTTTTCGTGACTTTCCGGTATTGACGGTTCAATCCCTCTATGATGTTGGTTGTATACATAATGCGTCTGATGTCGTTTGAAAATTGAAAAAAGGAACTGACATCTTCCCAATTATTTTCCCAGTTGCTGATAGCATAGGGATATTTCTTTCCCCATTTCTCCTTAATGTTCTCCAGTTCTGATAAAGCTGCTGTTTCATTCGGAGCATTATATACCGCTTTGAAATCTGAGGAAAACTTTTTCAGATCAGTATAGTTTACATACTTGAAAGAATTACGCAGCATATGGATGACACATCTCTGGATCTCTGCCTGCGGATAGACTGCCTGGATAGCTTCTTTAAAGCCCGGAAGCCCATCTACACAGAAGAAAAGGACATCCTTTACCCCGCGATTCTTTAGATCGTTGAGCATTCCAAGCCAGAACTTACTGGTTTCATTAGCTCCGACTGTAATACTGAGGATGTCTTTATATCCCTCCACTGTGACACCAAGAACCACGTACGCAGCGCGGCTTAAGATTCTCCCATCTTCTCGTACTTTGTAATGGATACAATCCATAAAGACAAACGGGTAAACCGGATTCAGAGGACGGGATTGCCATTCCTTTACTTGTGGAAGAATCTTATCTGTGATTTTGCTGACCATTTCTGCTGACAATGCAATTCCATAAAGATCCTGAATCTGATCATGAATGTCACGTGTACTCATACCACGGGCATACAAAGAGATTACTTTTTCTTCAATCCCGGAGATATCCCGTTGATATTTGGGAACCAGCTTTGATTCAAACTCCCCGTTACGGTCTCTTGGTACATCAATTTGGAATTCACCGTACTGACTTTTTAAATTTTTTGTGGAATGACCATTTCTTTTGTTATTCGTCTGCAAATCTCCCTTATGATTTTTTTCATAACCGAGAGTTGCATCGAGTTCAGCCTCCATCAGCTCCTGAAGGATATCTTTGAAGCTGTCTTTCAGAAGTGTGTATACATCTGCAACGCTACTAATGTTGTTTTCTGAGATAATCTGTCGAATTTGTTCCTTTGCAAC
>NZ_CAXSVO010000086.1:0-1488 GCF_964240875.1 Ruminococcus sp. 5_1_39BFAA
ATGAAGGGTATGAAGGAACTTGTAAAAAGTCTTGTTCTTGAAGTAAAAGGTACTTTTGAGGAAGACCGGAGATACAGCATCAGAGATTATAAAGTAAGCGGCATTACTGTAAAAAAGCAGCTTTACCCGTCTGATGAAAAAGAACGTTATTTCCACATTTTCTACAATGACAGAAAGAAAAGTAGTGAACATGAGGCTATCGAAGCAAAGATTGACCGCATGGCTGAATGCCTTCATAAACATGAAGGCACAAAATATGAAATCAAAGGAGCGGGCTTTGCCAGGTACTTTGATCTGATCTATTACAATAAAGGGAAAAAGGATGAAAAATTCATGTATGGCCGTGAACTTCATGATGTGATCAATGAAGAGATACGGCTTTGTGGATATTTTGTCATTATAACGTCAGAAAAGATGACGGCTGCACAGGCACTCGAACTGTACAAAAGCAGAGATGCGTCAGAGAAGTTGTTCCGTGGAGATAAATCTTATCTTGGGAACAAAAGCTTCCGAGTACATACAAGCGAATCTGTACATGCAAAGATATTCATAGAGTTTGTGGCACTAATCATTCGAAGCAGGTTTTATACCTGCCTAAAGGAACAGATGGAAAAGAGCGGAAAGAAAAATTATATGACTGTTCCGGCTGCAATCAGGGAATTGGAAAAGATAGAACTGATCCGGCAGAGCGACCGTGGATACCGCATGGATTATGCAGTTACAGCTACGCAGAAAGAAATCCTGAAGGCATTTAACATGACAGCAGCAAATGTCAGAACTCAGGCAGCTGCGATTAATGAAGACTTAATGAAGATAGAGAAAGAAGGATAAGAACCATGGCAAGAAGAAGCATTCCGATAGAAGAAAAGATTGAAACACAAAAAGAACTGGTTTCGAAAGCAAAAGACAGATATGAAGCAGAATTGGATAAGCTTGAGAAACTGATGAGAAAAAGAGACGAACTTCGTAGTAAAGAATTGATGGAGGCATTTGCCAATAGTGAACGTTCGTTTGAGGAAGTAATGAGATTCCTGTCTGGAAATGAGGTGGATGATGAATAACCAGTATTCGATGAAAATATATCCAGCTGGCAGAGGACGTGATATTTATAGAAATATCGAAATTTGCGGTAATAGCACATTAAATCAATTATGTCAGGTTATCCTGGAAGCATTTGATTTCATAGATGAGCACCTGTATGAGTTTTGTATGGACAACCGCATGTATAGTGAATATACATATCAGTCAGATCCTGAGGGAGACGAACCTTCGGCAGATATAACTCTAGACGAGGTCGGACTTTGTAAGGGACAGAAATTTTCACTTCATTATGACTTCGGAGATGATTGGATGTTCACAATTAGGGTGTCGAAAATCAGTGAAGTTCAGGAGAATTTCAAGCCTCGTATAGTTAAGTCAAAAGGAAGCATTCAACAGTACCCAGCCTGGGATGAAGAAGATTTTGACGATGAATAATACGTTGTTTGG
>NZ_CAXSVO010000087.1:0-1479 GCF_964240875.1 Ruminococcus sp. 5_1_39BFAA
AAGAATTGTCATATCTGAATTCTTACCAAAAAAGAGTTATTTTTTACCAGAAACACAAACTATTTTACACTACCGCTACTTTTTGTATTATATGCTCACTGTTGCCATTTGTTTTATTCTTGGCTATGTGTTGCTGGTAAGCCTGGACAAAATATCACATCCAACGCAAGGGGAATTGTATGTCAGCATTTATACAGTTTTTACCCAGTTTGGAATGCTTATTTTTTCTGTGTTGATCATACAAACTTTTGCCGCGGATTACAAAGGTAAAAATATATTGTTCTATAAACTTATGGGGTATAATTGGTTTCGGTTCTTCCTTGGAAAGGTTGGCGTATTATTACTTTGGCTGAGTATAGCAACTCTCGGTGGGATTTTTCTGATTAGTGGATTGTATAGAGATTTTTCTTATACATTGCCGACAATGTTTTATTTTGAGAGTGTGCTTATTTATGAAGTTCTCTTAGCAAGTATGTGGGGATTTTTATTTAAGAACATCATAGGGGCATATGTATCTAATTTTGCATTTTGGCTTATTGCAATGATTGTTTCAATAGCAAATAGTAAGTTAAGTTTTCTGGCACGATATGATGCATCAAATCCGGTATTCTTGCGGTTTAATCAATATTACAATACCCATAAAAGCGATTATTTGGATATTGTAGGAAATTGTATATATTCTATTGTGCTGTTAGGAGTTGTATTGCTTATCTTATTTACTTTTAGAAAAAGATGGGAAAAGAATGGTATATAGTTGCCAGGTGATTTCCAAAGAGCAAATCTACGAAGCGGTCTGGAAAGCGAACCCGGAGCATTGCGGGGCGGCGGTGGCGAATGTGGTGTATTCGCTCAGACGGAAGAGCGGAGATGAGTACATAGAAACTGTAGTTGGGAGCGGGTATCGGTTTGTGGGATGAGAAAAAAGTTAAGTGCCGATGGCAAATTTGAAACAAGAAACTATTGCAAAAGAACAATAATGTCTTGGAAAAGGTGGGGCAAATTTTAGATAAGAAGCGCCACCTTTTTAACTGCAAAATGACTTTTGGTCTTCAGTTGAGAAAATGGAAAAGTTACGGTATAATGTGAATCGAAAGTTCTGAAACGAGGTGAAGATGTCAAATTATGGGTAATGATATAATTTTGATTGTTGACGATGAGAAAGAGATTGCAGATCTTCTTGAATTATATTTGAAGAATGAGAATTACCAAATACGCAAATTTTATAATGCTATGGATGCTTTGGCGTGTGTTGAAAAGGAAAATATTAGTTTGGCAATTTTGGATATAATGATGCCGGATATAGATGGATTTACACTTTGTGGAAAGATACGGCAAAAATATTTGTTTCCAATTATTATGCTGACCGCAAAGATTGAGGATATGGATAAAATAAAAGGACTTACACTAGTACAGCATTGCATTAATAATTAAGCAATATCAAACCGTCAAAGGTATACCTTTATAAGTCCATTTAAAGGG
>NZ_CAXSVO010000088.1:0-1302 GCF_964240875.1 Ruminococcus sp. 5_1_39BFAA
ATTAAAAGAAAACGCAAGGAGATCATTCATATGCCATTTGTTGCTGCCCCTGTTAAAATACCAGAAGACATCCGCCACATTCTTTCCAAATTTGCAAAAAGCAGGACATTTCCAGCCCGCCAGGTACAGCGTGCCAGGATAATCCTGCTGGCTGCTGATGGTCTAAATAACATGCAGATATCTACTCAGGTAGGCCTTGGACAGGATTCTGTCAGCAAGTGGCGGGGACGTTTCCTCAAAAGTCTTCCTCTTTTTCAGGAGGTTGCCGAAAAAAACCCTTCCCTTCTGGAAGAAGCTGTTTCTTCCTTCCTTAATGACTGCCCACGTCCAGGACAGCCCTCACATTACACAGATGAGCAGATCATCAAAATCCTCGAGATTGCCTGCCGTGATCCGCAGGAATTTGGATATGAGGTCAGTCACTGGAGTCTTAATCTGCTTGTGGACGCTGTAATCAAGGAAGGGATTGTGGATTCCATATCTGCCAAAACGGTAAGCCGTTTTTTAAAATATGGGGGAAATCCACCCACATCTCATCCGTTACTGGCTTCATTCCTCCGAGAAAGTGGATTCTCCGGAAACCTTTGCAGAAAAAGTGAATGAAATCTGTACTGTTTACCATGAGGCAGAAGAAGTCCGTGAAAAAGGCGGCCATACTATATCCGTAGATGAGATGACAGGTATCCAGGCATTAGAACACAAATATCCGGATAAGCCGGTAATACCCGGAAAAGCAGCCCGTATGGAATTTGAATATGTCCGTCATGGGACAATCAGTCTCATCGGCTTCTTTGATGTTGCCACGGGGCATATGGAAAAGCCATATTTAAATCCTACACGTACAGAAGAGGATTTCATTGAAGCCATACGTGCATTGGTAGAAACGGATCCTGAAGCATCATGGACATTCGTTTGTGACGGTTTAAACACGCACAAATCAGAAAGCCTGGTACGGTTTGTTGCGGAACAGTGTGGCTTATCGGAAGATCTTGGCTGTAAGGGAAAGTCCGGCATACTGAAAAATCTGGAAAGCCGTGCGGAATTTCTCCATCAGAAAGATCACAGAATACGTATCGTATATACACCAAAACATTGCTCATGGATGAACCAGATTGAAATCTGGTTCGGCATCATAAACCGACGTCTGCTCAAAAGGAAAAGCTATCAGTCTATAGATGAACTGAAAGAGAGCGTCCTGCGTTTTATAGAGCAATACAACATCACGGCAAAGCCCTTTAAATGGACTTATAAAGGTATACCTTTGACGGTTTGATATTGCTTAATTATTAATGCAATGCTGTA
>NZ_CAXSVO010000089.1:0-1288 GCF_964240875.1 Ruminococcus sp. 5_1_39BFAA
TGTTGTGGTCAAGCATTTTTGTAACACTTGTGGCTAAAAAATATCGCTTACCGGTTACGCTGCCATCCGTGCCTCATATGGCGTTCGATAACCGTTGAAACTGTGCGGGCGTACATGATTATAGTCAACATATGAGAATTCTTCCACTTTTTGATAGAGCGCTTCTTCCGTTGCAAACTCATATAAATTCGTGCATTCGTTTTTTAGCGTGTTAAAGTATCGCTCCATCGGTGCATTGTCATAAGGATATCCTGCTTTGCTCATACTTTGCGTCACATGTACCGATTCACAGAATTCGACAAATGCTTTTGATGTATACTGTGAACCCTGATCAGAATGCAGAATCAGCCCGTCTTTGATGGCCGGTTGGGATTCCAGCGCTTTCTGGAGTGTCCGGATTGCAAGATCGCTTGTAATGTTGCGATCTGTAATACTGGCGATTACACTCCGGTCATGTAAATCTATAATTGTGCAGTTATAACGCACTTCATGATTTGCAAGGAACAGATATGTGAAATCCGTGCACCATTTCCTGTTGACCTCATCTGCCGTGAAATCCTGCTTAATCTTATTATCAAAGACTTTTTGCGGTTTTCCGTGTTTATATCCAGGTTTCCTGGGACGTACGATTGAGCGGAGTCCAAGCTCGGTATTCATATATTTATGAACAGTAGCGGTACTATAAAGATAACCTCTGCGCTCCAGATAGACTTTCATGCTCCGATATCCGTCAATTCCATTATGGGAGTGGTAGATTTCCTGAATCTGTGCCTGTACCTCTGATTTATGGGTATAATAATCCGCCTTCCGGTGTTTCCGGTAGTTATAGTATGCGTTTGGACAGATTCCCAGCCTGCGAAGAAGCCAGCGCAGACCAAACAGTTTATGATGTTCTTCAATAAATCGATAAGCCTCTAATCGATTTCCCTTGCAAAGAATGCCGCCGCTTTTTTTAAGAAAAGGTTCTCCTTTTTTGCTTCTTCCAGTTCCCTGCGCAGTCGGAGATTCTCTTTCATGAGTTCTGCTTCATTTGTGCTTTCTGAATCTGCGATGGCTTTGGCTTGGCATTCTTCACTGAATTCGCTGCACCACTTGGAAATGCTGGCTTTCGATACGCCGTATTCCGCAATAATGCTTTTGTAGGTGCGTCCCTCCTCCAAATGAAGACGGACAATTTTTTTCTTAAATTCAGGTGTGTAACTTTGTGGCATAATAAGTACCTCTTTCCTTTGCAATTTTAATTATATCTTATTAGCCACTTCTGTTACAACTTTAGTATAGCACTACA
>NZ_CAXSVO010000090.1:0-1140 GCF_964240875.1 Ruminococcus sp. 5_1_39BFAA
CGGGAGTTTGACAGTTTCATATTTCAAAAAAACCTTACAGGCCTTATAAAGCCTGCTTTTTTTATGTCAAATTTTTCGTTTTATTTTATAGTATTATCTGGCATTATTTTCCGAGGTATGATATAATGTATTCAGGAGGGTTTCTGTATGAAAGTAACTACATCTAAATCGAAAAATTCTGAATCTTTTTATATCGCAAAAAGTTTTATTAACAATAATGGGAAAAGTACGTCCGTCAATGTTCGTAAACTTGGGACACTTAAGGAACTTCTGGTTGAGCATGGGCCTACCCGTGATGATGTCATGAAGTGGGCTAAAGAAGAAGCCAGGATAGAAACTCTTAAATATAAAAAGGAACAACAGGCTAAAGCTGTCCAGATAACGTTTCATTCCGACCAAAAGCTGGATTATAACCAGCAGGTCTTTTATCGCGGAGGTTATCTTTTTCCCCAGGCTTTTTACTATCGCCTTCAACTTGATAAAACCTGCCGGAAGCTCCGGGACAAGCATAGGTTCAGATATGATATCAATGCCATCCTTTCCGATCTTATTTATGCCAGAATCCTCGAACCAGCCAGTAAACGTTCTTCTTATAAGGCAGCGTCTGAATTTCTGGAAAAGCCTTCTTATCAACTGCATGATATCTATCGGGCTCTTGATGTCCTGGGAAGTGAATGCGATTTTATCCAGTCAGAAGTATATAAGAACAGCCATCTGCTTGGAAAACGCAACGATAAGATCCTTTATTACGACTGCACAAACTATTATTTTGAGATCGAGCAGGAAGAGGGTGATAAAAAATACGGCAAGTGCAAAGAACACCGTCCAAACCCCATCATCCAGATGGGAATGTTCATGGATGGGGATGGTATCCCCCTTGCATTTTCACTCTTTCCTGGAAATGCAAATGAACAGACTTCCCTGAAACCACTGGAAGAAAAAGTGCTCCAGGATTTTGGCTGTACGAAATTTATTTACTGCAGTGATGCCGGACTCGGTTCAGAAGCGATCAAAAGGATAAACCATGCCGGTGAACGTGCTTTTATTGTCACCCAGTCCATAAAAAAGTTAAATAAAGATGATAAAAAATGGGCCTTGGACAGGACTGGTTTTAAACGTGTATCCGATGACACACCTGTT
>NZ_CAXSVO010000091.1:0-1051 GCF_964240875.1 Ruminococcus sp. 5_1_39BFAA
CCGCAATTATGCTGTGAGCAGAATTATGTTCTGTAGTGCCGCATAATCCTTTGAATTCACTACACGGTACTGTTTTTATAAAACATAATTAATGTCTCTGCCCAGTGATTACTGATATCATGTATCTACCAAATAGAAGGAGGTAGATACATGAAACAGAAAACTATTAACCAATTCCATGACTATCTGAAGGATCAGGGGCACGAAAATAGTACAATTGCTGGTTATATACGGACGATTTGCGACCTTGAAGAACCACCTGATACCACCGATCCGCTTATACTGCTTGTTTATGTTGATCGAGCCATAAAGCTTAAAAGACAATCATTAAGTCGTGCAAACTTTGCATCAGCACAGGCCTCTCTCGGTTCTTTTTTCTTTATGAGAGCCGGCATACGAATCAGAGATTTTCGTAAACAGTGTGCAGCAAAAGATCAGTATGACCCTTTAATGGCACAATACGCAAGTTACTGTAGGGATTTCTTACATCTTTCAGAGCTGGTAACGCTAGCAGCGGTACGCGAGACCAAAAAGTTTCTGAAGGCTGTAGTTCCCGATATACATGACATAGCATGGACAAGCATTACTGCCAATGATGTTATCAATTACCTTTCGAAAGAGCGTAATGACCTGTGTACTGCGAGCATTGGAGTTACCGTGACCGCACTCAGACGATTCTTTCGTTTTCTGCAACATCACGATATCGTAATTCATACTTCTGTATTGAATCTGCCTTTATCTGTTCCGGCATGGAGTAAAGGGAGCAGCCTTCCTATCACATTGACAAAAGATGAGCAATCGCGACTTGCGGACTATTCATTTCCCAGTACTCCAACAGGACTGAGAGATTATTCAATACTGCTCTGTTTCACAGAGCTTGGTCTCAGGTGCAGTGAAGTCGCAAACCTACAAATCGGAGATATTGAATGGAACCGGGGAACTGTAATCGTTCGCAAAACAAAAACATACGCTGAGCGCGAACTGCCCATGTCAGTCAAACTTGGAAAAGCACTGGAGGATTATGTGTTGCACGCTCGTCCCATATCTCTAG
>NZ_CAXSVO010000092.1:0-1037 GCF_964240875.1 Ruminococcus sp. 5_1_39BFAA
CAAGAGATTATTTTGAATATTTAGATGAAATATATTTTTTAGCCAAAAGAAATAAGAATATTGAATTACAAGAAAAAATAATACAAGCATCTGTTTATATTCCAATGCATAACATGGATTACGGAACAACAAAAAATTCAATTGATAATGCCTTAAAATATATTGATAAATATCATCGAAATAATTATCAGTTGAAAAATACAGTTCTCCAATTGCGGGCACATGCAGAACTGACGGCTGCTAAATTAAAACAGGCAGAAAAATATTTTCTGGAATTATTGGCTGAGGAGAGAATCTCACCGGATGCTTTTTCGCTAGAAAGCCGCTTTGATTTATTTGACAGAACAGCTAGCCTTTATACCCGCTATAACTATGAAATATTGGCAAAAAAATATAACGAATTATCAGAAGGAGTTGCTAATGAATTAGAAGACTCTAAACTAATTACTCTTTCAATAATGATGAAAGCAAAAATCTGTTATTACAGTGATCCTCAAAAGTCTCTTGAATATATGGATCAGGCGCGTAAAATTATGCTTCGTGATAATGCATATCGTATAAATTGTCATAACAATGTTTCAATCGAAGGCTCTCAAGTTTTGATTTCAGCCAACAAGACATTCGATTTTACTGATCATATAAAAAATGTTAAGAGTCTACTTGCAGAAGCGGTTGATAAAAATTATTCTTTTACAATAATTCGATGTCATTTAATGTTAGCAGCATTATACTATCTATCGGAAAAAGAATATGATATAGAACAGTCTAAACAATACATCGAAGAAGGCATTAACGCAAGTATTCGATATGGATGCGAAAAGTTAATGAATTATTTTTATAACTTAAAGGCAATAATATCTATCAGAGAAGCATATTCCCCTGAACATACCTTAAAGTATTTTGATACAATGTTAGACTATCTTGGAAAACAAAATCTTCTGTTTTTGGGGAATTTGGATTTTTGTTATGGTAATATCGTATCCATAACTAATTATGCGAAGTTTATATTAAATTATGGCGATGAACAACGATTATAT
>NZ_CAXSVO010000093.1:0-1022 GCF_964240875.1 Ruminococcus sp. 5_1_39BFAA
CTATAAATGAGCAAATATTGAAATTTGCACAAAATTACCCTACCATTTCGAAAACAGCTTCAAGTGACGCTCCATTTTTTATGAAAGTATGAAGATTTGTCAGTTGTTCTGTTTTCAACTGCTTCTGAAAATACCGATACCCATCTTCAAAGGTACAGTTTTCAGAATGCATACAACACATGTAATGCACCAATGACATGATCAACCAATAACGCTGGATTCCTTTCCGGGAACGGATCTGGCACTTATCCAGTGCAAGTTTTCCCTTGCTTTGGCGAAAAAATAACTCAATTGGCCACCGCCTGCTATACGTATCCAGGATTTCCTGTGTGGACAATCCCACATTGGTAGATATAAACACTCTCAAAGCTCTCGGATTTCCAAAAGCTTCCTGGGGATAACTGAGGATCACTGCCGCATTCGGGATGTCATTGAGTTTCCCTTCATAACGATACACATAAAATTTACGACCGCCAACGGTCACGAGGCTGACGTTCTTATCTGTTTTTCTTAAATGAAGGGCAAAATCACTGGCTTTTTGGCGGATCCCACAGGGATAGATAATCCGATTGGTTTTTAACGCACCAATGGTGTAAAAACCTTTTTGGATAAAACTATCCATAACCTTTACAGAAGTATACCAGCTGTCACAGAGAAAATAGGAAACCACTGGCGCTTCCGGAAGTTCCCGGGCAATCTCCTGTACGATCTGGATTTTGGATCTTGATCTGTCATACAGGATAACTGCATAGTTCAGGGTGATCCCATTACAGGAAAGCATAACAGAAACAACCTGATGTCCATAATCCTGTCGTCTCTTTAAATGAGACTGGTGGAAATATGCTGCTTCAATAGGATGCAATGCCTGTGACGAGGGCTTTGTATGTGAAGCGATGGTATCATCCACGATACAGAGAATGGGGTTCCCGGAACGTTGTGCTTCCTGGTAGACAACCTGTATCACACTGTTTTTCAAAACAGTCTGGAGAGCATAGTCATCCCATTTACCGTGATTCAGGAAA
>NZ_CAXSVO010000094.1:0-977 GCF_964240875.1 Ruminococcus sp. 5_1_39BFAA
AGTCAGTAGGAGTAGACCCGAAACCGGGTGATCTATCCATGTCCAGGTTGAAGCTGCCGTAAGAGGCAGTGGAGGACCGAACCCACATCCGTTGAAAAGGGTGGGGATGAGGTGTGGATAGGGGAGAAATTCCAATCGAACCCGGAGATAGCTGGTTCTCCTCGAAATAGCTTTAGGGCTAGCCTTGATGCAGGTTTGCGGAGGTAGAGCACTGAATTTCCTAGGGGGCGTCAAAGCCTACCGAAGAATATCAAACTCCGAATGCCGCGTAACTGGTCATCAGGAGTCAGACCGCACGAGATAAGTTGGGCGGTCAAAAGGGAAAGAGCCCAGACCTCCAGCTAAGGTCCCCAAGTGCGCGTTAAGTGGAAAAGGATGTGGGATCTCCAAGACAACCAGGATGTTGGCTCAGAAGCAGCCATTCATTCAAAGAGTGCGTAATAGCTCACTGGTCGAGAGGTCCTGCGCCGAAAATGTCCGGGGCTGAAACGCGCCACCGAAGCTGAGGAATCTAATGTAGATTGGTAGAGGAGCATTGCATGCGGAATGAAGCAGTACCGGAAGGAGCTGTGGACTGCATGGAAGAGAGAATGCCGGAATGAGTAGCGAGAATAAGGTGGGAATCCTTATGGCCGAATATCCAAGGTTTCCAGGGTAAAGCTGATCTGCCCTGGGTAAGTCGGGGCCTAAGGCGAGGACGAGAGTCGTAGCCGATGGACAACAGGTGGAGATTCCTGTACTGCGGTATGACAGAACTGTGGGGACACGTGTGGAGAGCGGGAGCCGGGAATGGAGAGCCCGGTGCAAGCGGGGTACCAGGAGGACAGGCAAATCCGTCCTTCAATGGGAATCCGTGAAGCGGAGCGAATTAAAGTAGCGAAGCCCGTGAGCCATGCGTCAAGAAAAGCCGCTATCGTTCATACCGTACCCGTACCGTAAACCGACACAGGTGGATGAGGAGAGAATCCTAAGGCCGG
>NZ_CAXSVO010000095.1:0-802 GCF_964240875.1 Ruminococcus sp. 5_1_39BFAA
CACATTTATTGGAAAAAGAGACTCTGGAAGAGTTCCGTTTTCTCCTGAATTACCGCTTTGACTCTATGAGTCCAATGGCCGTTGTATTAGTCGGACAGACCGAACTGTGGACAACAAAACTGAAACTTCAGCGTTACGCTGCAATCCGCCAGCGTATTGACATGTACTGTGTACTTTCTCATCTGGACCGTGCGGAATGTGAAAAATACATCCGCAGTCATCTGGACTATTCCGGATGTCAGCAGGAGCTGTTTACAGAGAAAGCTCTTGATGAAATCTATCATTCATCTACGGGCATTCCAAGACTGATCAACCGTATTTGTGAGAAAGCATTGATGTATGCGTTTCAACAGAATAAACATCTGATCGATGATTACATGATTCGTTATGTTACAGAACATGAAATGCTGGAGGTTAGGGAATAGTATGGCAGAAATTCATCCAATCCAGCTTCATGCCCAGCCTTATGAGGCTAAACTCGATCTGAATGGTAACAGTTATCACTTAATCTTTGGCAGACAGATAAATGGATGGTTTTTATGTATTCCCAACCACCGGATAGGTGTGGAACTGGCACATCCTTCAGACCGATTCTGGAATAAGGAAAGTCTGGAAGCAGCCGGAATGGAGGCTAATGAAGCCAGTATGATCGCATGTGCTTTAAAAGAACTATCACAATTTATCTGATAATGCTCTGGGGAGGCAACTCCCCAGTCTGCTAACATAAATAAAGACAGAAAACTGAGCAACCTGTTGACAAGCGATGAAATCACATCAGCGACAGCTCATGAAATCGCTAACA
>NZ_CAXSVO010000096.1:0-721 GCF_964240875.1 Ruminococcus sp. 5_1_39BFAA
AGAAAAGCCGCTATCGTTCATACCGTACCCGTACCGTAAACCGACACAGGTGGATGAGGAGAGAATCCTAAGGCCGGCGGAAGAAGCATTGTCAAGGAACTCGGCAAAATGACCCCGTAACTTCGGGAGAAGGGGTGCCAGGGAGACCTGGCCGCAGAGAATAGGCTCAAGCAACTGTTTAGCAAAAACACAGGTCTATGCGAAACCGAAAGGTGAGGTATATGGGCTGACGCCTGCCCGGTGCTGGAAGGTTAAGAGGAGAGGTTAGCCGCAAGGCGAAGCTTTGAATTTAAGCCCCAGTAAACGGCGGCCGTAACTATAACGGTCCTAAGGTAGCGAAATTCCTTGTCGGGTAAGTTCCGACCCGCACGAAAGGCGTAATGATTTGAGCGCTGTCTCGACAATGCATCCGGTGAAATTGAAGTACCAGTGAAGATGCTGGTTACCCGCGCCAGGACGGAAAGACCCCATGGAGCTTTACTCCAGTTTGGTACTGGGATCCGGTATTGCATGTACAGGATAGGTGGGAGGCTTTGAAGATGTGACGCCAGTTGCATTGGAGCCGGTGTTGGGATACCACCCTTGCAGTATTGGGTTTCTAACCAGCCGCCGTGACCCGGCGGTGGGACAATGCCAGACGGGGAGTTTGACTGGGGCGGTCGCCTCCGAAAGGGTATCGGAGGCGCCCAAAGGTTCCCTCAGGATGGACGGAAACCATCCA
>NZ_CAXSVO010000097.1:0-579 GCF_964240875.1 Ruminococcus sp. 5_1_39BFAA
ATCACCTGGATGAAATGATTGGAGACATCATCGGTAAGAATAGCGGTTTGTTCCTTGATCTGGCTGTGTATTCAGTCATTGCAGAGAACAATGCCGGTCAGTATTATCCTGATTATGCATTTAATCATCCGCTATTCACGGACGGGATGAAAATCTATAGTGACTCGAAGGTTTCTGACTTCATTAACAGTATTACAAGAGACCAAAGTCTTGCGTTTTTGGATGGATGGAATGAAAGACAGGATCATAGCAAAAAGATATACATATCTTACGATTCAACAAACAAAAACTGCCAGGCAGGGGATATCGATTTCGTAGAATACGGGCATCCCAAGGAAGATACCGGAGCACCTGTCATTAATTATTCTGTTGCTTATGATGGAAACAATGCAAAACCATTGTACTATGAGGATTATCCGGGAAGTATTGTAGATGTCTCACAGCTACAGTACACATTGGAAAAAGCAGGCGGTTATGGCTATAAAAACGTTGGGTTTATTCTGGATAGGGGATATTTCAGTAAAGAAAACATACACTACATGGACAAATGCGGATATGAGTTTGTCATTATGATGAAGG
>NZ_CAXSVO010000099.1:0-512 GCF_964240875.1 Ruminococcus sp. 5_1_39BFAA
CATTGCTGACATTCATTTATCTGACATGTCATTGATGTTCTAAGCAATTATTGTTTTGGGCATAGAAAAACCACCCTAGATACTTTGACCGAGTGAAAGGGTGGGATTTCTATCCTGTGCACGAGGTCAACCACTTTGTGGGCGATTGTTCCTCATCTATAATATACCATATGGAGCAACAGGCTTCAAGGCTTTTTTTTCTGCTATGGTTTGAGATAAATTCAATTCTCAAAGCCATCCCATGCCATTCACAAGTCTTTTCAGCAGGTTCAGAGAAGGACTTATGGCAGTGGTTCTTGGAAAAGATGAGGACTGCAAAAAGTACCGCAGGCTGCATGAAAAGATTCTGGAAACATTCAGGATGAATATGTAGACAAAAACGGCCACCTGAAGGTGAAAACCCAGACAGGGAATCACGGGACTGCAGCTATGCAATGTAGTGCTATACTAAAGTTGTAACAGAAGTGGCTAATAAGATATAATTAAAATTGCAAAGGAAAGAGGTACTTATT
>NZ_CAXSVO010000100.1:0-505 GCF_964240875.1 Ruminococcus sp. 5_1_39BFAA
GCTAAAAATCGCTACACTGCCCGTATTTTCAGGCATTGTAGCGATTCTATTTTTTCTCAACTGTCAAAGACCGGATTGTATACCTACCTCGGAAAAACCGCAATTCTCAAAGCAACTATGACAGAAATCCGTATCTGCGATGAGTACAACCGTTTAATCTGTAAGCATCCAAGATCTTATCGGGATTTCCCTCTTTATGTTACTGAGGATAGCCATATGCCTCAGGAACATCTGTATTACAAAGAGGTCAATGCTCACGATGGGGCTTATTATCGCCGCTGGGCCTCTGTATACGGCGATTCTATGGTTACGTTGATTGACCGGATACTCCGCAGTCCGAAACATGAAGAACAGGCTTATAACAGCTGTGCGGGCGTATTGCATTCCTGCAAGGATGTCCCTCACAGTCTGGTTCAGGAAGCTGCTGACAAATGTGTTGCTGCTAATGCATGCAAGTATTCCTATTTTAAGAAAGTCCTTGGAATGATGAAGAAAGAGCATGCTC